>JBPYDT010000153.1:0-5030 GCA_051986275.1 Acidimicrobiia bacterium
CGATCGGACGGTCCAGGTCGGGGGTGTGCGGCCCCACGAGGTGCGGCCCGAGGTCGTCGAGGTCGATCTCGATCACCCGGTCGTAGTAGCGCTCCGGGTCCGACTCGACCTCGGGGTCGACCCGGAGATGCTCCGCGTACTCGTCGGCCAGCCCGGCGATGTGCTCCCGGCCGGTCGCCTTCAGGTACAGCGCGTCGTGGTCGTCGTACGGGAACACCGAGCAGGTGGCGCCGATCTCCGCGCCCATGTTGCAGATCGTCGCCTTGCCGGTCGCGGAGATCGACGCCGTCCCCGACCCGAAATACTCGACGATCGCGCCCGTGCCGCCCTTCACGGTGAGGATCCCGGCCACCGCGAGGATGACGTCCTTCGCCGCGGCCCAGCCGGACAGCTTGCCGGTGAGATGCACCCCGATGATGCGGGGCACCCGGGTGTTATACGGCCAGCCGGCCATCACGTCGACCGTGTCGGCGCCGCCGACGCCGATCGCGACCATGCCCAGGCCGCCAGCGTTCGGCGTGTGGCTGTCGGCGCCGAGCAGCATCCCGCCGGGGAAGGCGTACTGCTCGAGCACGACCTGGTGGATGATCCCCGAGCCCGGCTTCCAGAACCCGATTCCGTACTTCGCCGACACGCTGCGCAGGAAGTCGTAGACCTCGGCGTTCGCGTCGACCGCGGTCGCCAGGTCGGGCGCGGCCCCCGTGTGCGCCTGGATGAGGTGGTCGCAGTGCACGGTGGTCGGCACCGCCACCCGCTCGAGCCCGGCCGTCATGAACTGCAGCAGCGCCATCTGCGCCGTGGCGTCCTGGAGCGCGACGCGGTCCGGCCGGTAGTCGGCGTAGTCGGTGGCGCGGTCGAGGCCGACGGTCTCGGGATCGTCGGCGTGCGCGATCAGGACCTTGTCGGTGAAGGTGAGTGGCCGCCCGAGCCGCCGGCGGGCGACCGCCACCCGCTCGGGGTACCGGCGGTACAGCGACTCGACGAGCTCGACGGGGGTGGTGGGTCCGACCTGCGATTCCATGACGCTCCTCGACCGGCTCGTTTCAGGCTACGTCGCCGGACGCCCGCGCTCACTCCCCTTGCCCGTGGCGCGCGGCACTCAGGCGGCGACCCGGGCCCGCGCCCGCCGGACGATCGGCGACGGCGGGAGCACCACGTTCATCACCCGGCTCAGCGCGAAGACGTTCGCTCGAACCGGCAAGTTCACCGGTGTCGGCCACGGCAACCCGTAGAGCCGCCGCGCCACACGGGGGAGGATCGCGAGGGTCGCGGTCGAGGGGATGGCCCAGAGCGGCCGCAGCGCGAGCGGCATCGGGGGGAAGAAGATCACGCGCATCCCCTCCCGCGCCGCCGGCGTGATCTGCAGCGTGTCGACCGACCGCAGGTACTCGCGCAGCTCGCCCATCGTCCGGGGCGCCATGCCGGCCGGGAGCTCGACCATCTCGGCGACGCGCACCATCTCGTCGACGTAGCGGTCGGCGTCCTCGTCGTCGAGCCGTCCGGCGAACGCCCGGTAGGCCGCGACGAACGAGTGGACCTCGACGGCGTGGATCCACAGCAGGAGATCGGGGTCGCTGGCCGAGTAGGCCAGCCCCGTCGTCGGGTCGACGCCCCGCACGCGCTCGTGGATCTTGCGCACCTTCTCGCACGCGGCATCGGCGGTGGCGCGGTCCCCGTACGTGGTGCGCAGGACGAAGTCGGTGGTGCGCTGCAGCCGCCCCCACGGATCGGCGCGGTAGAGGCTGTGCTGGTCGACCCCGGCCATCGCCCGCGGCTCGAGCGCCTGGACGAGCAGCGCCCGCATCCCGCCGGCGAGCATCGTCGGGTCGGCGTGCAGGCGCCACGCCACGCTGTCGGGCCCGAAGTAGCCGACGTCCACGCAGCCGATGCTACGAGCGCGGCCGTCGACCGGGCGCATCGTCACGACGACACGAACGAACGCAGCGGCGCGTGCGCGACGCGGCGCGGGGGCATGCGGCCAGACAGCTCGAGGAGCCGGACGACGCGGGCGCGCTGCCCCGCGAACGGCGCGAGCAGCTCGAGCATGCGCTCGTCGGAGCCGCGCCGCTCCCCCGCCAGGTTCCACGCCACGAGGTGAGGCAGGTTGTAGTCGCCGACGCTCACCGCGTCGCGGTCACCGAGCGCGACTTGCGCCACCTCGGCCGCCGTCCACGGCCCGACGCCCGGCATCGACCGCAGCAGCGTCGCGGCCTCGGCCGGGGCCAGCGCCGTCGCCTGTTCGAGGCGACGGGCGTGGCGCGCCACCCGCGCGATCGTCTCGGCGCGGCGGCGCTCGATTCCGCAGCGGTGCAGCTCCCAGTACGGCGTCTCGGCCAGGCGTGCCGGGTCGGGCGGCAGCACCATGTCGCCCGGGCCGGGCGCCGGCTCGGCAAAGCGCCCGACGAGCCGCCGGTGCGCGCGGCCCGCCTCGACCCCCGTCACCTTCTGGTGCACGATCGCCGGGATGAGCGCCTCGAGCACCGCGCCCGTCCCTCCGAGACGCATTCCCGGCCGTCGCCGGTGCAGCTCGCGAACCAGCGGGTCGCGCGGTTCGAAGGCGGCCGGGTCGTCGTCGAAGCCGAGCAGCCCGGGCACGCGCGCGAGCACCTCGTCGGCCCCGCGCCCCCACGCCTCGGCGGTGACGTCGCCGTGCTGCACCTGGAGCGCGAGCGTCGCGGGACCGGCCGGGCCGCGTGTCGCCCACCACGCGGTCGACGCCGTCAGGCGGAGACAGGGGTCGCGCCGGCCCGAGCGCAGCCGGCCGACCGTCAGCTGGAGGTCGAGCGGCCCCGGCGCTCGCAGCTGTCGGGTCGGCACCGGCGCATCATGTCAGCGATCGTGCTCCTCGACGGTGACCGATCGCATCACGTCACCGACCTGCACGGCCTGCGCGACGTCCATCCCGTCCACGACGTACCCGAAGAGGTTGTACGCCTTCTGGAGCTTCTTCGTGCAGTCGTCGATGCAGATGAAGAACTGCGACCCGTTGGTGTCGGGCCCCGCGTTCGCCATCGCCACCGCGCCGAGCGTGTACTCACCCGCGACCGGCTCGTCGGCGAACCGGTACCCCGGCCCCCCGCGTCCGGTGCCCTCCGGGCAGCCGCCCTGGATGACGAACTCCGGGACGACCCGGTGGAACTGCAGACCGTCGTAGTAACCCTGGCGGGCGAGCGCCACGAAGTTGTTGACGGTCACGGGGGCGAGGCTCGGGTCGAGCTCCATGACGATGACGCCACGGTCGGAGTCGATCGTCGCCCGGTAGCCCTTCGAGTCGTCGATCTGGTGGTCGGGGGGACTGGCCATCTGCTGCCTTTCAGTGGTGGGACGGCGCGGTGGTCGGGGTGGTCGCCGGCGGGCCCGTGAGCGCGTCGGTGACCTGGGCGAGCAGCGACCGAACCTGGTCGGCGAACTGCCCGTTCGGTGCGAGCACCAGGTAGTGCTGGAGGTCGTCCTGGGCGCCCTGGTAGTCCTGGTACTCGTACGCCAGCACGATCGCGCGGAAGAAGTGGGCGTCGGGGTACTGGGGGTCGAGGAGGATGGCCTTGTCGAGGTCGGCCCGCGCCAGCCCGTCGAGGTAGGCGGCCTGGCTCGCGTTGCCCGACTCGGATGTCAGGTAGAGCACCCGCCCCTCCTGGGCCTCGGCCACCGCGTTCATCGGCTGGATCTTCAAGATGGTGTCGTACTGCTGGAGCGCGCCCGGCAGGTTGTTGTCGGCCTCCAGGTACTGCGCCAGCAGCAGGCGGCTCGTCACGTCGTCCGGGTTGCGGGCGATCAGGGTGTCGAGCTGCCGGATGCGCTGGGCGGTCGTCTGAGCCGGCGAGGGGCTCGCCTGGCCGTTGCCCGACGAGGTCTGGCCGGGCAGCCGCGCGCCGAGCGCGAACGCGAGCGCGACGCCCGACAGCACGGCGAACGTGGCGACCCCAACGATGATGAGGACGCGGCGCCGGAGGTCGGTCGCCTCGCGCTCCGGTCGCGCGTCCCAGCCGTCGCGCAACGTCCGCAACACGGCGGCGGCGCGTGCGGTGTAGTCGTCGTGGAGCCGTCGGTAGGCCTCGTCGTCGATGTCTCCCGCCTCGTGCTCGACCTCGAGGTCGTCGAGCGACCGGAGCAGAAAGTCGCGTTCCGCCTCGAGTTCGGCGCGGGACGCCTCCGCCTCCGGGTCGGACGCGTGCGTCATGTCGCTCACCCGGTTCGCGCCTCTTCGACCAGCGCCTCGTCGGCCTCGGTCGCCTGCAGCCGCGGCTGGCCCCGCCACTTCGCGAACGCCAGCCCCAGTCCGACGGCGGCGAGCGCGAGCGCGAGCACGGGGAGCACCCAGACCAGGAGCCCGAGGCCGGTGCTCGTCGGCTTCAGGAGGATCGACTCCCCGTAGCGGTTGATGTACACCTGCCGGATCTCGGCGTCCGACTCGCCGGCCTTCGTGCGCCGCAGGAGGTCGGCCCGGATGGCCTCGGCCGAGGTCGAGTTCGAATCGGCGACGGACAGCGCCTCGCAGTCAGGGCAGCGCAGCTCCGTGGCGAGCTCGTGCGCCCGCGAGGCGGGCGTCGCCGTGCCGGACGACGGCCACGCGGCCCAGACGATCGCGCCGACCACGAGCGCAGCGGCCCCGCCCCACACGAGGAGGCGCCGGCCGGTCACGCGTGCGACTGCGCCGCGGCCAGCAGCGTGTCGAGGTTCTTCACCGACGCGGGGCCGTACTCGGAGCCGACGACCAGCCCGCCGGGTGAGATCGCGTACGTCTCGGGCTGGCCGCGCGTGCCGAAGTCGAGGGAGAGCGCCGCGCCCGGATCGTTCGCCAGCGGCCAGCTGATGCCCTCGGCCGCGGCATAGGGTCGCGCGGCCCCGACCGTGTCGTCGCGCAGGATCCCAAGCAGCACGACGCTCGGGTCGCCCGCATGCTCGGCGGCGAACATCTTCAGCGAGGGCAGCTCCTGCTGGCACGGGATGCACCACGAGTTCCAGAAGTTCACGAGGACGGCCTTGCCGGCGAGGCTGGCCGACGACAGCGTCTGGCCGTCGAACGTGTGCAC
>JBPYDT010000154.1:0-12428 GCA_051986275.1 Acidimicrobiia bacterium
AGTAGACGTCGTCGGCGTCCAGTCGCGCCTCGGCCGGCCAGATGTAGTGCTCCAGCCAGTCCATCAGCGCGCGGTCGCCGGCGAACCCGCGGAACAGCGTCATCGCGGCGTGGGTGTGCCCGTTCACCAGGCCGGGGAGCAGCACCCGGTCCGTGCCGTCGAGGCGGTCGTCCTCCGGCTCGGCCGTCACGTCGGCCCCGATCGCCGCGATCGTCCCGTCGACGGCGCGCAGCGCGACGGGCTCACCCGAGGGGAGGCGGGCTCCCGTGACCGCGAGGCTCACGAGGCGAGCACCGCCAGCAGCCGGTCGAGGCTGGCGCGCAGCCGCGCCGCGTTCGCTGCCGCGCCGCGCTCGTACGCCTCGACGGTGAGCGCCTCGCCGGTGATCCCGTTCGCCAGGTTGTCGACGACGCACACGCCCGCGTAGTCGAGCCCGACCTGGTTCGCCGCGGTGCACTCGGACGCCATCGTCATGCCCACGAGGTCGGCCCACTGCGCCAGGAGACGGACCTCGGCGCGGGTCTCGAAGCGGGGCCCGGTCGACTGCCAGTAGATGCCGCCGTCGGTGACCGGCTCTCCCGCCTCGTCGTGCCAGGCCGCGACGAGCCGAGCCCGCCACGCCGGGGTGAACCCGGGGACGATGTGCTGGTGGTCGGCGTCGGCCACCACCGGCGGCTGGGCGAGCGCGAGAAAGTCGTCCGGCACGACGAAGCTGCCCACGGGCAGGTCCTCGCGCAGTGACCCGACCGAGCTGATGCCCAGCACCCGATCGCACCCGAGGTCACGGAGCGCGCGGAGGTGGCCGGCGTAGTCGGTCGCGTGCGGCGGGACGTGCGCCTCGACGCCGTGACGGTACAAGGTGACGTGCGAGCCCAGGTCGAACAGCGCGAGGGACGGCCGGCTCGCGTCGCGTCCCGTCGCGGGGGGCGGGCCGAGGGTCTGGAGCTTGCCGACGACCGCGAGGCGTCCCACGACTACGCCGCGGCGTACGCGGCGAGCGTGTCCAGGAGCGCGCTCGTGTGGCGCTGATACTTCACCTCGCGGTACGGGCCGATCGAGCGCACCGGGTGCGGCAGCTCGAGCTGCACGCCGCCACCCCGCGTCAGGTTCACGGGGTTCGCCGGGTGCAGACCGCGCAGGTCTGGCGGGATGACGGCGAGGTCGTCGACCACCTCGTAGTCGGGCAGCGCGGCGCGCAGCCGCGCGCTGAGGTCGGCGGCGCGCACGCGGTTGGCCCCACCGACGAGCAGCGCCGTCGGGTGGTCGGCCCGCCAGTAGCCGTGGAGCGACACGACGACGTCGACATGGTCGAGGAAGGTGGCGAGCGCCGGCACGTCGAGCGGGACCACCTCGTTCGACGGGACGTGCCACTTCAGGTCGTCGGGCTGCACCACGCTGTAGAGCGACGCGCCGCTCCGGTCGGCCGCGACCTGCGCGAGCTCGGCGGTCCCGGGCTCCAACCCGCCGTGCAGCGCGAGGAACCCGATGTGGGAACCCAGCACGAGGCGTTCCTCAACTCCCGGCTGGCGCACGAGCTCGGCGAACACGACCCGCGGAGGCTACCTGTCCGTGCCAATCTCCCCCCGTGCGTCGGGTGTGTGTCGCAGTGATCGTCGGGTGCGTGCTCACGGCGTGCGGTGGCGGCACCGCGAGCCACGCGGGCGGGACGCCGCGCCGCGCCGCAACGACCACGACGACGACACCCCTGCGCCTCGACAGCGCGGCCGACGTGGCGGCCACGCTGACGACCATCGAGCGCGGGCTGCGCAGCCCGGGCGACCCGATGGCTGCGGTGTACGGCCCGCTGCAACCGCAGGCCTACGGGACGCTCGTCTCGCACCCCGAGTGGCGGGCCGCCGTGGCCGCCGCCGTCGGCCCCGACGTCGCGTCGGCGGTCGGCGCCAACCTCGACGCCTCCGTGTCGCTCGACTCGTTGACCACCGGCGGGCCGCTCTCGGCGACCCTCCCACCGTGGACGATCGCGGCCCCCCAGCCCGAGGCGACGCTCGTGGCGGACTACACCGCGGCGCAGGCTGCGACCGGCGTCCCGTGGGGCTACCTCGCGGCCATCCACCTCATCGAGTCGCGCCTGGGACGGATCGTCGGCCCGAGCAGCGCGGGCGCGCAGGGCCCGATGCAGTTCCTCCCGGCGACGTTCGCCGAGTACGGCCAGGGCGGCAACATCGACGACGACCACGACGCGATCTTCGCCGCGGCGCGCCTGCTCGCCGCGCACGGCGGCGAGGCCGACATCAACCGGGCACTGCTCGCGTACAACAACGACCAGCGCTACGCGAAGGCCGTCGAGGACTACGCGGGCGTGCTCGCCGCGACCCCCGCCGAGTTCGACGGGTACTACCAGTGGCCCGTCGTGTACGAGACGAGCACCGGGACCTACGTGCTGCCCGTCGGCTATCCCGCCCAACCCGCCGAGCGGCAGGCCGGGTAGGCTCCTTCGCGTGTGGCGGCGCCGGCCGGATGGTGACCTGCGGCGTGATGTCCCGCGCACGCGGCGAGTCATGCCGTACCTCATGCGCGGCCGCAACGAGGCCGCGGTGTACCTCGAGCACGACGTCGCGCTCCGCAACACCGACTCGTTCATCCGGGAGTGGAATCAGGCCAACCCGGGGTTGCGCATCGACGTGTTCCACGTCGCGGCGTGGGCGCTGCGCCAGGCCATCGAGCGCTATCCGACGATGGGCGGTTTCGTCGCGGGCGGTCGGATCTACGACCGCCACGGCATCTGGTTCTCGTACGCGATCAAGGCCAAGCTGGAGACGGGTGCGCCGCTGCTCGTCGTGAAGCGACGCTTCGACACCGACCCGACCTTCGCCGCGATGGTCGAGGGCGTGCGCGACACCGAGCACTCGTACCGCACCGGCGAGGCGGCCCGGGTCGACCGCGAGCTGGGGCTGCTGCTCGCCTTCCCGGGGTTCATCCGACGGGTCCTGATGCGGTTCGTGAACCTCGGGGACCGGCTCGGACTGCTGCCGAAGTCGTTCATCGAGAACGACCCCATGTACGGGAGCGCGTTCTTCGCCAACATGGCGAGCCTCGGGATGCCCGCCGTGTACCACCACCTCTACGAGTACGGGACGGTCGGCATCTTCTGCTCCCTGGGGCGGCCCACGACCGACGCGGGCGGTCCCACGAGCGGCCCGAACCGGCGGCGCACGATGAACGTCCGCTGGACGTTCGACGAGCGGGTCGAGGACGGACTGACGGCCTGGCTCGCCATCCGGCGCTTCATGCAGGTCCTCGAGGACCCGACGGGCACCGGGCTCAGCGTGGAGACGGTCGCGCCGGTCGCCGGCGCCGTCGGGAACACCCTCGACGACGCCGCCCGCTCCTAGGCTCGACTCTCTCATGACCTTCTTCGAGGATCGGCTGCGCGCTTATCCCCGCTACGAGCTGTACCGGCTCGGCGTGGACACCGGCCTCTACCCGTACTACCGGCCCGTCGAGAGCGCGTCGCGGCCCCGTCTGACCGTCGACGGCCGCGAGGTCATCAACTTCGGGTCGAACAACTACCTCAGCCTCTCGTACCACCCGCGGGTGATCGAGGCCGCGATCGGCGCGACGCGCCGCTTCGGCACCGGTGTGACCGGCTCCCGACTCCTGAACGGCACGCTGACGCTCCACCAGGAGCTCGAGGCCGAGCTCGCCGACTTCTACGACGCGCCGGCCTGCCTGGTCTTCTCGACCGGCTACGTCGCGAACGCGTGCGCGATCGCGGGGTTCCTCGACCGGCACGGCGTGGCGATCATCGACAAGGAGGCGCACAACTCGCTGCTGTCGGGCGTGCGCCTCTCCGGCGCGCGGATGCGCCGGTTCCGCCACAACGACATGGACCATCTCGCTGGAGTGCTCGCCAGCCTCCCGGCCGACCAGGCGAAGGGCGTGATTGTCGACGGCGTCTACTCCATGGGGGGCGACACCGCGCCGCTGCCCGAGCTCGTGGCCCTCTGCCGCGCGACGCCCAACACGTTCCTCCTCGACGACGAGGCGCACGGCCTCGGCGTGCTGGGCGCCCGGGGCCGCGGCGCGCTCGAGGCGCAGGGCGTGCTGCAGGACGTCGACCTCGTCACCGTCACGTTCTCGAAGACCCTCGGCAGCTGCGGCGGCGCCGTGCTCGGCCCCCAGGACGCGATCGAGCTGCTGCAGCTCACGGCGGAGCCGTTCATCTTCACCGCGTCGAACACGCCCGGCTCGGTGGCGGCGGCGCTCGAGGCGCTGCGCGTCCTGCGCGAGGAGCCGGACCGGCCGGCGCGCCTGCGTGACAACGTCACGCTGTTCCTCGGGCTGCTCGCCGAGCGTGGCGTCCCCACGAACCTGGCGGACAGCGCGATCGTGACGATCCCGCTGCGGCGCGGCGACGAGGTGTCGGTCGCCACCGTGTTCCGCGACCTGTTCGCGAAGGGCGTGTTCGTCAACCCGGTGATCCCGCCGGCGGTCGCGGGCGAAGCGGGCCTGATCCGCTTGAGCCTCATGGTCGACCACGACGGGGCGATGCTCGAAGAGGCCTCCGAGGCGCTCTACAAGGTGATCACCGAGCACGACCAGCTCTGAGGCTCAGGCCGCGCCTCGCATCGTCTCGAACCGGCGCTCCCACGCGTTGTGGCGCGCCTTGGCGTCCTGGATGAACGGCGAGAAGCCGATGAGCTTCAGGACGGTCTCGTTGAGCCACCGCGCCGGGCCGGCGAGGGGCCGCTTCACGTCGACGAAGAGGACGACGCGGGTGGCGTCCGTGTCGTTCCACGCCTCGTGCTCGTACGTGTCGTCGAACACCAGGCTCTTGCCCTCGCTCCAGTGCCGCACGTCGCCGCCGACCCGGATCCCGCACGCGCTCGCCGGCTCGGGGACGAGCAGCCCGAGGTGGTACCGCAGCACCCCCTTGTACGGGCCGCCGTGCGGCGGGATCTTCTTGTGGGGCGCCAGGATCGAGAACATCGCCGTGGTCATCCCCGGGATCTGGCGCAGCAGCCGCGCCGTCTCGGGGCAGCGCTCGACGTTCTTGCCGGCGGTGAACCCGTACCCGTAGAAGAAGTAGGTCTTCCAGCGGTCGTCGTCGGTCAGCGCGTACTGATCGGTGGAGATGTCCTGGAAGTTCGGCAGGTCGGCCTGGTAGCGCAGCACCTCGTCGAGCTCGGCCCGGATCTTCGGGAAGCCGGCCTCCATCGCCGCGACCCACGGGAAGTCGTCCGGGTCGAAGAACGTGCGGTCCCCGACCAGCGAGTGACGGCCGAAGTAGCGGTCGGTCCACCGCAGGGCGCGCTCCCCGAGCCGGTTCGCGGCGTCCACCAGCCGCACGCGCACCGTGCGCGCGTCGTCGGTCGTCACTCCCGAATCGTACTGCGCCCCGCCCCGAGCGCCCCCGGCCGCCGCGTCTCCGGCCGCGCGGGGGTGCGCGGCGGTAGCCTCACGCGCCGTGCCCGGCCTCACCGCCGAGAACCGCAAGTGGTGGGTCGTCGTGGCGATGTCGGGGATCATGATCCTGCTGACCCTCGACTTCTTCGGGTTGACGGTCGCGCTGCCCAAGATCGGCACCGACCTGCACGCGTCGACCGAGACCCTGGCGTGGGCGGTGAACGCGTACCTGCTGGCGTTCGTGGCGCCGATGGTGGCCGTCGGGCGGCTCGCCGACATCGTCGGGCGGCGCAAGGTCGCGCTGGTCGGGATCGCGTTCTTCGTCACCGGCTCGATCCTGTGCGGCGTCTCGACCACCGCGGCGTTCCTCATCACCTCCCGTCTCGTGCAGGGCCTGGGCGGCGGGGCCATCTTCACGACGTCGCTGTCGATCGTGAACGACGCGTTCCCGCCCGACGAGCGGGCCAAGGCCCTCGGCGTGTGGTCCGGTGTCGGGCTGGTCGGGTCGGCCGTCGGCCCGATGGTCGCCGGCCTCCTGACCCAGGAGGCGTCGTGGCGGTGGTTCTTCTTCTTGAACGTGCCGATCGGCCTGGCCGTGTTCGGGCTGACCCTGGTCGCGGTCGAGGAATCCCGCGACGAGAGCTACGAGGGCGGAATCGACTGGTGGGGCTTCGTCACCCTCACCCTCGGCTTCGTCCCGCTCATCTACGGGCTGCAGCAGGGCGCCCAGTCGGGCTGGACATCGCCCCCGGTCGTCGGCGGGATCGCGGTCGGCGTCGTGCTGCTCGCCGTGTTCGTCGTCGTCGAGCTGCACGTGACGCGGCACCCGCCTCTCGTCGAGTTCTCGCTCTTCCGCGACCCGCGCTTCACCGGCGCGTCGGCCGTGGCGTTCGTCGGCAACTGGCAGTTCGGGGCGATCCTCTTCTTCCTCACCCTCTACCTGCAGGAGATCCTGCTGAAGACGCCGATCGTCGCCGGGCTCGTGTTCTTGACGTTCAGCGTCCCGCTCGTCGTGCTCTCGCCGATCGGCGGCCGGCTCGTCCCCAAGTACGGCTCGCAGGTCCTCATGGCGATCGGCATGGCGCTCATCGGGATCGGCATGACCGTCTTCGCGTTCCTTAAGGCGGACTCAGGCATCGGCGTCGTGGTCGTCGGCCTCGTCGTCGCCGGGGTCGGCCAGGGCCTCGCCTACAACATCTCGAACACCGCCGGGATGGAGGCGATGCCCGACGAGAAGGCCGGGGTCGCGTCCGGTGTGCTGCAGACGGCGCGGCTCATGGGCATCGTGATCGGCCTCGCCCTCTCCGTGGCGCTCTTCCGGGGCTTCGAGAACCAGTCGGTCATCAAGGAGTCCGACCGGGCCAACGGTCCCGTCCCCGTCACCGCGCACCAGCGCAGTGTCATCCGCGACGTGCTGTCGGGCTCCGAGGCCGCCCGCGCCGAGGTGAAGGCGATGCAGGTCACCGACCAGCACGTCGTCGATTCGATCGTCGACGACTCGTTCTCGAAGGGGCTCCAGGCGGTGATGTTCCTCGGGGCGGGCCTGTCGTTCCTCGCCGTGTGGCCCGCGCTGTGGGGTCGACGACGCGTCCGCCACGAGGGGCGGGTGCACCGACGGTCGCACGGCTTCTCACCCGCGCACTGGCGTCCCCACCCCGAGCCGGTCACCTGACGGCGCGTCGGCCCGCGCCTCAGCGAGCATCGCCACCGCGTCGGCGCGGGTGACGCTGCGCCGCATCGGCGGCAGCGCGTCGAGGAGCACCCGGCGGTAGCCGGCGGTGGCGAGCCGGGGATCGAGCACCGCCACCACCCCGCGGTCGGTCGTGCGTCGCAGCAGCCGACCGGCGCCCTGCGCCAGCGTGAGCGCCGCCGCGGGCAGGTCGACCTCGGCGAACGCGCTCGCGCCCGTCGCCTCGACCGCCTCCCGGCGGGCCTGCTCGAGCGGGTCGTCGGGGCGCGCGAACGGGAGCCGGTCGATGACCACGAGCACGCACGCCGGCCCGGGGACGTCGACACCCTGCCAGAAGGCGCGGGTCGCGACGAGGCAGGACGTCTCCTCGGCGGCGAAGCGCTCGAGCAGCGCGGCGTTGACCTCGTCGCCCTGCGCCAGGACCGGGTGGCTCGTGTGCTGGCGCAGCGCCACAGCGAAGCGCTCGACGGCGCGCCGGGACGTGCACAGCACGAGCGCCCGCCCCCCGGCCGCAGCCACGAGCGCGGTGAGCTCGTCGGTCGCGGCGTCGGTCCAGCCGGGCTGGCGGGGGTCGGGCAGCGATCGCGGGACGTAGAGGAGCGCCTGGCGCCGGACGTCGAACGGCGACCCGAGCCGGTGCGACGTGTAGCCGCGCTCGGACGGGCACGCCGCGTCGGGTTCGAGCCCGAGCCGCCGCGCCAACGGCTCGAAGCGGGCCCCGGGGCCGAGGGTCGCGGACGTGACGACGCAGGGCCGGCTGGCGAAGAGGCGCTCGGCGAGACGCGGCCCGACGTCGACCGGGGCGAGGCGCGCCGTGCGTCGGTCGGTGCCCTCGACCCAGGCGACTTCGCCCGCGGTGGGCGTCTGGAGGTGGCGCAGCGTCTCGAGGCGGCTGGCGACCAGGCGCGCCGCCTGCGCGACGCGTGGCTCCGTCGTGTCGCGCCGCAGCGCACCACCGAGCGCCGCGACCCGCTCGGCCGCGCCGGCGAGCACCTCGGCGAGGCGGCCTTCCGTCGGGTCGACGCGCCCCTCGAGGTCGTCGAGGCAGTCCTCCAGCCGGTCCGCGTCGGCGAAGAGGGCGTCCGCGTCGGCGTCCGGCGCGCCGGCCGTGCGGACCCGAGCCGCCAGCTGGCGCAGCCCGCCGGCCGTGAGGTCGCACCCGAGGGCGCGTGTCGCGACGTCGACCACGGCGTGCCCTTCGTCGAAGACCACGACGTCGTGCGGGGGAAGGACCCCGCCGCCCGCCGCGAGATGGGCGAGGTAGAGGGCGTGGTTCACGATGAGCACGCGCGCGCCGTCGGCGCGCACCCGGGCGTGCTCGGCGAAGCACTCGTCGCCCTCCGGGCAGCGCGCCGCGCCCGGGCACTCCTGGGGACCGCAGCTCACGGCCCGCCACACCGACGGCGGCACGCCGTCGATCCCCGCGGCGTCGCCGACGTCGGTGTCCGCGGCGTAGCGCTCGAGGCGGGTGAGCTGCGCCGCGAAGTCCGGGCCGGGACGCTCGTCGAAGAGGGCGTCGCCCGCGCCCGCGGCGCGCAGGCGCGCCAGGCAGAGGTACTGGCTGCGCCCCTTCAACACCGAGGCCTCGAACGGCACCCCGCCGTGCTCGCGGACGAGCGGCACGTCCTTGCGCCACAGCTGGTCCTGGAGCGCGAGCGTCGCGGTGGCGATCACCGCGACCTTCTCCGACGCGACCACGGCCGCGAGGTAGGCGAGGCTCTTGCCCGACCCGGTCGGCGCCTCGACGACGAGGTGGTGCGGCTCGGCGAGCGCCGCCGCCACCGCTTCCGTCAGCTCTCGCTGGCCGGCCCGGTCGTCGCCGGCGAGCGCCCGCACGCATCGGCCCAGCACGTCGAGCGGGCGGGGCGCGGGCATCCGGGCGAACCTAACGGGTCGCCTCGACCGGGGCTGTGACCCCTGTCATCTCGACACCGGGAGGCCCCTCCCTCAGGATGAACGTCGTTAACTTACCTCCGTTCACCTACGTGACCGGGGTCACGCGCAGCCCGAGGGGGTCCCGATGCTCACGCGACTCGGCCGGTTCAGCGTTGCGCACCGCAAGGGCGTGCTGGTCGCCACGGCGGTCCTCGCCATCGCGGCCGCGGTGCTCGGCGGAGGGGTCGCGAAGCGGCTCACCACGGGCGGGTTCTACGACCCCGCCTCAGAGTCCCAGCGCGGCGCCCGGCTGCTCGAGCAGCGCTTCGCCCAGAGCACGCCGAACCTCGTGCTGCTCGTGACACCACGCGCCGGCCGCTCGGTCGACGACCCGGCGGTCACACCCGCGGGCCTCGCGTTCACGCGCCGTGTCGCGGGCGAGCGGTACGTGCGCAACGTCGCCTCCTACTGGACGCTCGACGCGGCCGCGCCGCTCCGGGCTCGCAACGGCCGCTCGGCACTGGTTCTCGCCACGATCAGCGGGAACGACGACCAGGTCAACACCCGGGTCAAGACGATCGCTCGGGACCTGACGGTCAGCAACCCGACGATCACGGTGGCGGTCGGCGGTCAGGCCCAGGTGTTCCGTCAGGTCGGCGACCAGATCAAGTCCGACCTGTTCCGGGCCGAGTCGATCGCCGTCCCGATCACGCTCGTGCTCCTCGTCGTGATCTTCGGTGGCCTCGTCGCGGCGGGGCTCCCGCTCCTCGTCGGGATCACGGTGATCTTCGGCGGCTTCCTCGTCCTCTTCATCACGTCCGCGCTCACGAGCGTGTCGATCTACTCGCTCAACCTCGTCACGGCGATGGGACTCGGCCTCGCCATCGACTACAGCTTGTTCGTCGTCTCCCGCTACCGCGAGGAGCTCGGCAACGGGCGAAGCGTCGAGGACGCGGTCGTGACGACCGTGGAGCGGGCCGGGCACACGGTCGTCGGGAGCGCCTTCACCGTCGCCGTCTCGCTCGCCGCCCTCCTCCTCTTCCACCTCTCCTTCCTCCGGTCGTTCGCCTACGCCGGGATCGCCGTGTCGCTGCTCGCCGCGGCGACGGCCGTGGTGTTCCTTCCCGCGCTCCTCGCCACGCTCGGCGGACGCGTGAACGCCCTCCAGCTGTGGACGCGGCACCCGAAGCCGGTCGGCGAGGGCGTCTGGCACCGGCTGGCGACCACCGTGATGCGCCGGCCGATCCCGATCGCCACCGCGGTGATCGCCGTGCTCGTCCTGCTCGGCGTGCCCTTCCTCCACGTGAGCCTCGGCCTGCCCGACGACCGCGTCCTGCCGGTCACCGCCACGAGCCGCCAGGTCCAGGACCAGCTGCGCGCCGAGTACTCCTCCAACGAGTCGGGTGCCCTCCAGGTCGTCGCGCCCGACGCGGCGACGACGCCGGCCGGGCAGCAGGCGATCGCCGCCTACGCGGCCACGCTCTCCCGGATCCGCGGAGTGGCCCGGGTGGACGCGGCGACCGGGAGCTACATCCACGGGCAGGCCGTCCCGGTTCCCGTCCAGCTCACGGCGCGCTTCCGCACGGGCGGCCCCGGCACGTGGCTCTCCGTCGTGCCGTCGGTCGAGCCGGACTCGAGCGCGGGCGAGGCCGTGGTGCATGCCGTGCGCGACGTGCGGCCCGCGGTCGGCCCGGTGCTCGTCTCCGGCCGGTCCGCCGATCTCGTCGACTCGAAGGCGTCGCTGCTCGGCACCCTGCCGTGGGCCGGCCTCTGGATCGCGGTGTCGATGTTCGTGCTGCTCTTCCTCATGTTCGGCAGCGTCGTCGTGCCGATCAAGGCGCTCGTCCTCAACCTGCTGAGCCTCACCGCGACGTTCGGGGCGATGGTCTGGATCTTCCAGGACGGTCACCTGTCGGGTCTGCTCAACTTCACGGCCACGGGCAGCCTGAACGCGACCATCCCCATCCTCATGTTCTGCGTCGCCTTCGGGCTCTCGATGGACTACGAGGTGTTCCTCCTCTCCCGGATCAAGGAGGAGCACGACCGAACCCACGACAACGTGTCGTCGGTCGCGATCGGCCTCGAGCGGACGGGTCGCATCGTCACCGCGGCCGCGGTTCTCATCAGCGTCGTGTTCCTCGCCTTCGCCACGTCGAACATCTCGTTCATCAAGCTGTTCGGGGTGGGGATGGCGCTCGCCGTGCTCATGGACGCGTTCGTGATCCGCTCCACGCTGGTCCCGGCCTTCATGCGGCTCGCCGGGGAGGCCAACTGGTGGTCCCCCGCGCCCCTCCGCCGCCTGTACCGTCGCATCGGGATGCAGCCCGAGCCGCGCGAGCCGACGGACGAGGCGGCGCCCGCGCCGGCGCGCGCACCCGAGCCGGCGGGCACCCGGTGACCTGGCTGCGGTTCCACCCCCGGGCGCCGGCGACCGGGTCCACCCGGCCGCGCGCCCGGCGCGGCGAGGGCGACCAGCTCCGCCAGGAGATCGTCGACGCCGCCGAGCGGCTGCTCATCGAGACCGGGGACGAGCGCAGCGTCTCCATCCGCGCCATCGCCTCCGCGGTCGGCGTCTCGCCCCCGGCCGTCTACCTCCACTTCCCCGACAAGGAGTCCCTCATCCTCGAGGTGTGCTCGAAGCAGTTCGAGATCTTCGACGCCGAGCTCGAGGCCGCCGCAGCGCAGGCGACCGACCCCGTCGACGAGCTCACGCGCCGCTCACGCGCCTACGTGGAGTTCGGCCTCGGCCACCGCGAGGCCTACCGGATCATGTTCATGACCCACCCGAGCGTGGAGCAGCAGACGAGGGCCGTCGTGGACGCGGGGCGCCGCGCGTTCCAGCACCTCGTCGACGCCATCCAGCGCGGCATCGACGCTGGCGTCTTCCGGGAGGTCGACCCGGTCGAGGCGGCGATCGGGCTCTGGAGCGGGGTCCACGGGGTGACGTCGCTGCTGATCACGCTCGCGTCGTTCCCGTGGCCCGACGTCGAGACAATGATCGAGCTCGCGTGCGCGCCGCACCGCGACGGCCTTCGGATCGAACCGTCCGCCTAGCCGACGCCGCCGCTTAGGTCGGCCACCCCGCGGCGCGCCGCCGGTAGAGGACGTGCGCCCGGAGTGGATCGTCCGCCGTGAGCCGCGGGTGAGCGAAGTCGTCGGAAGGGTCGTGCGTCATCCCGAGGCGGACCATCACGGCGCGCGACCGCGCGTTGCCCGCCGCGGTGAAGGACACGACCTCGTCGAGACCGGCGGTGGTGAACGCGAACGAGAGCGCGGCGTGAGCGGCCTCGGTCGCGTATCCGTGCCCCCACGCGTCGCGGGCCAGGCGCCACGCCACCTCGACCGCGGGCGCGCACGGGAGCGCGTCGGGGACCCGCTGCAGGCCGACCGAGCCGGCGAACGCCGGGCCCTCAAGCGTCTCGACGGCCCAGACGCCGAAGCCCTCGCGCGCCCAGTGCGCCTCGTACCGGTCGACCAGCGCGTCGCTCGCCGCCGT
>JBPYDT010000155.1:0-20176 GCA_051986275.1 Acidimicrobiia bacterium
ACGCCGAGGTCGTGCAGCGCGCGGAGCGCGTCGACGCTGCCCGGGATCACTCGGGTCCACGCACCGCCGGCGTCGAACTCGGCGAGCAGCACGTCGGCGACGTCCGCGACCTCGTCGGGCGCGACACCGCACATCTGCGCGTACGCGCGGTTGTAGGCATGCCAGACGCTGCGATCACCGTCGCGGAAGGCGTCGATCGCCGCGACGCCCCGGTAGTGCGCCTCGTCGAGACGCTCGCGCTCGATGGCGAGGTCGAGGCGCGCCAGGGCAGCCAGCACGCGATCGTGGTCGGGGAGGTAGAAGACGCCGCCCAGGTCGAGCAGCACCGCGTCCACCTGGTGCACCGCGGGACCCTACCCCGACCGAGATGGCTTCTGTGGGCGCGCAATCGCGTGGGCGCGCGCCGAACGGACGCGGATTTGGAGCCCGGTGACGCGAAGGCGTGCTGATACCGTGAACGGCGATGGAGTTCCGCCGCATCAACGCGCTGCCGCCGTATGTGTTCGGCGCCATCGAAACGTTGAAGATGGAGGCGCGGCGCGCCGGCGAGGACGTCGTCGATCTCGGGTTCGGCAACCCCGACATCCCGTCGCCGCCGGTGGCGGTCGACAAGCTGTGCGACGCGGTGCGCAACCCGCGCAACCACCGCTACTCGTCGAGTCGCGGCATCCCGAAGCTCCGCTTGGCGATCACCGACCTCTACCAGCGCCGGTTCGGCGTCGAGCTCGACCCCGAGACCCAGGCGTGCACGACGATCGGCGCCAAGGAAGGCTTCTCGCACCTGATGTGGACGCTGCTCGCGCCGGGCGACGCAGCGATGGTCCCGACCCCGTCGTACCCGATCCACATCTGGGGCCCGATCCTGGCCGGCGCGGAGGTGCGACACGTGCGCCTCGGGCCCGAGGAGGACTTCTTCGAGAACCTGCTCGAGGCGTGGGAGGACTCGTGGCCGCGGCCTCGGGTCATCGTGCTGTCCTTCCCGCACAACCCGACTACGGCCTGCGTGGACCTCGCGTTCATGACCCGGATGGTCGACTTCGCGCGCAGCCACGACGTGCTCCTCGTGCACGACTTCGCGTACGCCGATCTCGGTTTCGACGGCTATGACCCGCCGTCGGTCCTGCAGGTCCCGGGCGCGTCGGACGTCGCCGTTGAGCTCTACACGCTGACCAAGTCGTTCTCGATGCCGGGCTGGCGGGTCGGGTTCCTCGTCGGCAACGCGGAGGTCGTCGCCGCGCTCAGCCGGCTGAAGACCTACCTCGACTACGGCACGTTCCAGCCGATCCAGATCGCGTCGATCATCGCGATGAACGAGGCGCCGGACTACCCGCTCGAGGTCAACGCCATCTACCGGCGTCGCCGCGACGCCCTCGTGGACGGGCTCGCCCGGGCCGGCTGGGAGATCCCCAGGCCGCGGGGGACGATGTTCGTGTGGGCGCCGATCCCCGAGCCCTACGACGAAGACGGCAGCCTCGAGTTCTCGAAGCTGCTCGTCGAGGAGGCGAACGTCGCGGTGTCGCCCGGCGTGGGGTTCGGGCCCGGCGGCGAGGGCTACGTGCGGTTCGCGCTCGTCGAGAACGAGCACCGCATCGGCCAGGCGGTGCGGGGTATCCGCCGGGCGCTGCCCAAGCTCGGCTGACGCCTCGCGCCGCGCTCGGTAGCGTGGCGGGCGGTCAACCGACCCCGTCATGCTCTACTGGACGCTCAAGCTCACTCTGACGCCGGCGATGCGCCTCGGCTTCCGGATCCGGGTCGAGGGTCGCGAGCACGTGCCCCGCCGGGGCCCGGTGATCCTCGCCGCCAACCACCGGTCGTTCCTCGACTCGCTGTTCCTGCCGTTGGCGATCGGCTGGCGCCGCATGACGTTCGTGGCGAAGGCCGAGTACTTCGAGCGGCGCCGCACGGCGTGGTTCTTCCGGGGCGTCGGCCAGATCCCGATCCAGCGGACGGGCGGCGCGGCGAGCGAGGCCGCGCTCGGCGCCGCGACCGCGGTGCTGCGGCGCGGCGAGGCGTTCGGGATCTACCCGGAGGGGACGCGCACCCGCGACGGGTTCACCCACCGCGGGCACACCGGAGTGGCGCGCCTCGCGCTGGCCACGGGCGCCCCGATCGTCCCGGTCGGTCTCGTCGGCACCGACGAGGCGCAGCCCACCGACGCCAAGGTCCCGAGGCTGTGGCAGCCCGTCGCCGTCCGGTTCGGGACCCCGATCCGCCCGGACCGCTACGGCGAGGACACGGACGGCCTGGCGCTGCGCGCGCTCACTGACGAGGTGATGTTCGAGATCGTGCAGCTCTGCGGCACCTACGAGTACCACGACACGTACGCGACGAAGCGCGCCGAGGACCTGCCGACGCCGCCCGCCGTGGTGACGGCGCTGCCCCAGCTCGCGTAGCTCAGCGCGCCCAACCGCGCGACCGGTCGACGCCGCGACGCCACCGCGCCGCGCCGGCCGCCACCTCCTCGGTGCTCGTCGACGGCTCGAACTCGGCCTCGGCCCGCCACGTGCCCGCGACCGCCGCCGGGGTGTCCCACACGTCGACCGCGAGCCCGGCGAGGAACGCCGCGCCGAGCGCGGTCGTCTCCTGCACCGCGGCGCGCTGAACGGGGACGCCGAGCAGGTCGGCCTGCAGCTGGCACAGCAGGTCCATGACGCTCGCGCCACCGTCGACGCGGAGGCCGGGCAGGTCGCGAGCGGTGGCCACGCGCATCGCCTCGACGACGTCGCGGACCTGCCAGGCGATCGACTCGACGACGGCGCGTGCCAGGTGCGCGCGGGTCGTCCCCCGCGTGATGCCGAGCACGGCGCCCCGCGCGTACGGATCCCACCACGGCGACCCGAGCCCGGTGAACGCCGGGACGAACACCACCCCGCCGCTGTCGGGCACGCTGGCCGCGAGCGGCCCGATCTCGGCCGCCTCGCCGATGATCCCGAGCTCGTCCCGCAGCCACTGGATCGCGGCCCCGGTGACGAACACCGCGCCCTCGAGCGCGTACGACACCGCGCCGCCGAGCTGCCACGCGACGCTCGTCAGCAGCCCCTCCGTCGGCGCGGGGTGCGTAGAGCCGAGGTTCGTCAGGACGAACGACCCCGTCCCGTACGTGTTCTTCGTCATGCCCGGCTCGACGCAGGCCTGGCCGAAGAGCGCCGCCGCCTGGTCGCCGGCGATCCCGGCGATCGGCGCGGCCAACCCGGCCGCCGCGGCGGGTGTGGTGACCCCGAACCGTCCGCTGCTCGGCTGCACGGCCGGCAGGCAGGCCAGCGGGACGCCGAACAGGTCGCACAGCTCGTCGGACCACGCGAGGGCGTCGAGGTCGTAGAGCAGGGTGCGGGACGCGTTCGACGGGTCAGTGGCGTGCACGCCCCCGTCGGGCCCGCCCGTGAGGCACCAGAGCAGCCACGTGTCGACCGTCCCGAACGCCAGCGCGTCGTCGGCGGTGACGCCGCCCGGGCCGAGGAGCCACTCGAGCTTCGTCGCCGAGAAGTAGGGGTCGAGCACGAGGCCCGTGCGCGCGCGGATGAGCGGCTCCCGTCCCTCGTCGCGGAGCTGCTCGCACCGGTCCGCGGTGCGACGGTCCTGCCAGACGATCGCGCGGTGTCGGGGCTGACCGGTGGTGCGGTCCCAGACGACGGTCGTCTCGCGCTGGTTCGTGATGCCGATGCCCGCGATCGGGCCCTCGGTGGCGGCGGCCGCCTCGGCGAGGGTGGCCCGGGTCGCAGCGAGGATGTCGGTCGGGTCGTGCTCGACCCAGCCGGGACGCGGGTAGTGCTGCGGGAACTCGCGGTACGCCCGCGCCCGGATGGTGCCCTGCGCGTCGACCGCGACCGTGCGAACGCCGGTCGTCCCGGCATCGATGGCGAGGACCGTCACGTCTTGTGCGCGGACGCCCCCCAGAAGGTGGGGTCGGCGATCTCGTCGTCGTCGCTCGCCTTCCCCTTCGCCCTCCCCGTGGCCCCCGCCAGGTCGGCCATCGGGGGCGCCGGCGGAACGGCCGACGGCTCGGCCGCGGCGGTCGCCGGTGCCGGGAGCGCGGCGATCGGTGTGCGGTCCAGGCGCCGCACCAGCGCGTCGCCGACGTGGCGCCGGCCCGGCCGGAACTCGAAGACCATGCGCGTGCCGGTGCTCGCGTTCACGCGCACCTGGAGCAGCGGCCGGGCGCGGTGCACCTTGTCGAGCTCGAACGTCTGGTACCGCTTGCCGATCACGAGATCGTTCGCCTGCACCGGACCGGACCGGCGGGTAAAGATCAGCAGTCGTCGGTCGGTGAGCACCATGAGGTACTGGTTGCGGCGCGCCATCACGAGCGGGAGGCGCTCCCGCCGCTGCGCCCCCCAGCAGTGCCCGGACTCGACGACGCGCTCGCCCTCGACGAGGACGCCGCGCGCCGCGTCCGTCATCGGGTCGGCGGGCGGGCGGCGCGGCATTCGACCGCAGGTTATCGGCCCGCCGTGAACCCGTTCCGGACCGCGTCGCGCGCCGGCAGCGGTCAGGATGGGCGCCGACGAGGAGGAGCGGATGCGGGTCGGCGTGCTCACCGGCGGGGGCGACTGCCCCGGCCTCAACGCCGTCATCCGGGCGCTGGTCCGCCGCGGCGAGGAAGTGCATGGCCACCAGCTCCTCGGCTTCCGGCACGGCTGGCGGGGCGTCCTCGACGGGGAGACCACCGAGCTCACGGTGGCGAAGACGGCCGGGCTCCTGGCGCGGGGCGGCACCGTGCTCGGCACGTCGCGGACGAACCCGCTGACTCGCGACGGCGGCCGCGACGCCGTGCGGGCTGGCCTGGCGAGAGAGCACGTCGACGCGCTCGTCGTGATCGGCGGCGAGGACACGCTCGGCGTGGCGTGCACGCTCGGCGACGACGGGATCGCGTGCGTCGGCGTCCCGAAGACGATCGACAACGACCTGAGCGCGACGGACGTCACGTTCGGGTTCCACACCGCGGTGCAGACCGCCACCGACGCCATCGACCGGTTGCACACCACGGCCGAGAGCCACGACCGGGTGATGGTCGTCGAGGTGATGGGCCGTCACGCCGGGTGGCTCGCACTCTCGGCCGGGCTCGCGGGCGGCGCCGACCTCATCTTGGTCCCCGAGCGCCCCTTCGACGTCGACTCGGTGTGCGAGCACCTGCGCCACCGTCACGACCACGGGGCGAACGCGTCGATCGTCGTGATCGCCGAGGGCGCGCTGGCGGTCCAGGGATCGTTGAGCGTGCAGGACGCCAGCGTCGACGAGTTCGGCCACGTGCGCCTGGGCGGCGTCGCGAGCGCGCTCGCCCCCGAGATCGAGAAGCGCACCGGCTTCGAGACGCGCGTCACGATCCTCGGGCACGTGCTGCGGGGCGGAACCCCGACCGCGTTCGACCGGATCCTCGCGACCCGCTTCGGACTCGCCGCGATCGACGCCGTCCACGAGCAGGACTTCGGAACGATGGTGGCGCTGCGGGGCACTGACATCGTGCGGGTGCCTCTCGCGGACGCCGTGCGCGAGCTCAAGACCGTGCCACCCGCGCTGCTCGAGGAGGCCGCGGTCTTTTTCGAGTAGCGGCGAATCGCGCCGCCGCCCGCCGGCCGCGCCACACTGGCAGCGTCGGGTCGCGCCCGACGTGGCCCACCGCGCCCGGCGGGCCGCCGCCGGACCGGAGAGGGCGATGGGCTCAGCGCTGGACGATCTGCTCGACCTGCTGGAGCTCGAGGTACTCGAGGTCAACCTGTTCCGCGGGCTGAGCCCGGACGAGGACGCCCAACGTGTCTTCGGGGGACAGGTGGCCGCGCAGGCGCTCGTCGCCGCGGGTCGCACCGTCGAGCCCGGCCGTCCGGTGCACTCGCTGCACGCCTACTTCCTGCGCCCGGGCGACCCGAGCATCCCCATCGTCTACGACGTCGACCGGATCCGCGACGGCCACTCGTTCACGACCCGACGCGTGGTCGCCATCCAGCACGGGCGCGCCATCTTCAACCTGCAGGCGTCCTTCCAGGTCGTCGAGCCTGGGCCGGATCACTCGGAGCCGATGCCGGCCGTCCCGCGGCCGGACGAGCTGCCGACCTTCCGAGAGCGCATCGAGCAGGAGCTCGGGCGCTTCGGTCCCGAGGCCGCCGGGTGGCTCGTCCGAGAGCGGCCGATCGAGTCCCGCCCGGTTGACCCGCCGCACTGGCTCGAGCCCGCGCCGCGGGCGCCGGCGCAGGACGTGTGGATCCGCGCCAACGGCGCGCTGCCCGATGACGAGCTCATCCACGCCTGCGTCGTCGCCTACGCGTCGGACCTGACGCTCCTCGACACGGCGACGCTGCCCCACGCCATCGGGTACAGCGCCGGGTACCAGATGGCCAGCCTCGATCACGCCATGTGGTTCCACCGCCCGTTCCGCGCCGATGAGTGGCTGCTCTACCACCAGCTCAGCCCGTCCGCGTCGGGCGCGCGCGGCCTCGCGCTCGGGCACGTGTTCCGGGAGGACGGGGTCGTGGCCGTGACGGTCATGCAGGAGGGGCTGATCCGGCCGGTCCGGCCGACCGCGTCCTGATGGCCGGCCGCGACGGCGTCGTCGATCTGCGCTCGGACACGGTCACGACGCCGACGCCCGCCATGCGACGCGCCATGGCCGACGCCGAGGTCGGCGACGACGCGTACGGCGAGGACCCGACCGTGGCGCGCCTCGAGGCGCTCGCCGCCGACCGGCTCGGCACCGAGGCTGCGCTCTACGTCACGTCGGGCACGATGGCCAACCAGCTCGGCTTGCGCGTCCTCACCCGGCCGGGCACCGAGGTGCTCTGCGCCGAACGCGCGCACGTCTACCGGTATGAGCGCGCCGCGACGGCCGGCAACGCGGGCGTCCAGCTCCGGCCGATCCCCGATCCGGACGGTGCGTTCGCTCCCGCCGCGATCGACCGTGCCGTCGCCGACTCGGGCGAGCACCTCCCACCGCTCGCCGCGGTCACGATCGAGAACCCGCACATGCCGGCCAGCGGGCGGCCGTGGCCTGCGGCCGAGGTCGCGGCGGTGGCCGGCGCCGCCCACCGCTATGGGCTTCCGGTCCACGGCGACGGCGCCCGGATCTGGAACGCCGCGATCGCGACCGGCGCCACCCCGCGCGAGCTCTGCGCGCCGCTCGACACGGTCATGTTCTGTCTCTCGAAGGGCCTCGCCGCGCCGATCGGCTCGGTGCTGTGTGGCCCCCGGGCGGCCATCGACGAGGCCCGGGAACAGCGGGCCCGCCTCGGCGGCGCGTGGCGTCAAGCTGGGGTCATCGCCGCGGCGGGACTCGTGGCCCTCGACACGATGGTCGAGCGCCTGGCCGAGGACCACGCCCGCGCCCGGCAGCTGGCCGACGTGCTCGCCGACCGGTTCCCGGGCAGCGTCGACCCCACCGGCGTGCGGACCAACATCGTGTGCGCCGACGCCGATCGGCTCCCGTCCGACGTCGTGACGCGGCTCGCGGCGTGCGGCGTGCTGTGCGGCATGATCGACGCGGGCACCGTACGCTTCGTCACCCACAAGGACGTCGACGACGCCGACCTAGGTCGCTGCGTCGCCGCGCTCGACACCATCCGCGAGGAGGAACCATGAGCCGCGTGCTCATCACCGGCTGCTCGAGCGGCTTCGGCCGCGGCGCAGCGATCGAGCTCACCAAGCGTGGCCACGACGTCGTCGCAACGGCCCGTCGACCCGAGACGCTCGACGACCTCGACGTCGCCGCGCGCCTCGCGCTCGACGTCGACGACGCCGCGTCGGTGCGCGCCGCGGTCGACGCCGCCGGCCCGGTCGACGCGCTCGTGAACAACGCCGGGTTCGGAATCGTCGGCCCGGTGGAGTCCGTGGCGCTCGACGACGCCCGCCGCTGCATGGAGACGAACTTCTTCGGCGCAGCCCAGCTCATCCAGGCCGTGCTTCCCGGGATGCGCGCCCGCAGGGGCGGGACGATCGTGAACGTGTCGTCCGTTGCCGGGCGGGTCGGCGGTCCCCTCAGCGGCTACTACTCGGCCTCGAAGTGGGCGCTCGAGGGCCTTTCCGAGGCGCTGCACTTCGAGGTCGGGCACTTCGGGATCCGCGTCCGGATCGTCGAGCCGGGCGAGTTCGACACCGGCTTCGGTGGTCGGGAGCTGCGCCAAGGCCTCGACGGGCCGCCCTACGACGAGCTCGACCGGGAGTGGGAGGCGACACGCCCCGCGCTGCTCGGCGACGGGCCCCCGGCCGACGCGGCCGACGTCGCGGTGGTCATCGCCGACGCGGTGGAGAGCACCGACGCGCGGCTGCGCTGGCCGGTCGGCGCCGACGCCGATCTGGCGCTGGGGGCCAAGGACTCGATGTCGTTCGAAGACTTCGAGACGGCGATGCGCGGGGTGCTCGGCGTCACGTGGTGAGCGCTCCGCTCGACGACACCCCGGCGAGCGTCCTCGCCGTCTACGCCCACCCCGACGACCCGGAGATCTCGGCCGGGGGCACCCTCGCCCGGTGGGCGGCGGCGGGTGCCGAGGTGTGGACGCTCATCACGACCCGGGGCGACAAGGGCTCGACCGATCCCGCGACCGACGGCGAGGCGCTCGCGCGCTTGCGCGTCGAGGAGACGGAGGCGGCGAGCGAGCTGCTCGGGTTCAAGGGGCACCTGCACCTCGACTACCCGGACGGGGAGCTGCCCGACGATCTCGACCTGCGGGCCGCGATCGTGCGCCACGTCCGAGAGCTGCGACCCCAGGTCGTGCTCTGCCCCGACCCGACTGCGGTGTTCTTCGGCGATGCGTACTTCAACCACCGCGATCACCGTGTGACGGGCTGGGTGACGCTGGACGCCGTCGCGCCCGCCGCCGGCAACCCGCACTACTTCCCCGACCAGGTCGCCGCTGGCCTGGCGGTGCACCACGTCCAGGCCGTGTACCTGTCGGCCACGCTCGAGCCGAACTGCTGGGTCGACATCGGCGAGATGCTCGAGCGCAAGATCGACGCGTTGTTCTGCCACGCGAGCCAGCTGACCGAGACGGGGGACTGGTTCCGCGAGTTCCTCCGCCAGCGCGCCGAGGAGGAGGGCCGCGTGGCCGGCGTCCGCTACGCCGAGGGGTTCCGCCGCCTCGCCTTCTGAGTCACGACGGCGGGTGGCGCTTCCACTCGGCCATCGCCCGCAGTACGAGCACGGCGATGACGCCGACCCCGCCCGCGCCGAGCGCGGCGCCGATCAGCGTGCCGAGCAGCTTCGCCGTCGCGGCGGGACCGGTCGTGCCCACGTCGACGATCCCGTAGCCGATGATCCCGCCGAACATCCCCGCGACGACGACCGAGAAGAACGCGAACAGGTACGCGGTGCGTGACGGCAGGCCCGCGGGCAGATCACGCTCGCGAGCGCCGTTGTCGCCGGGCACGCTCCGCATCGTACGGCGGGGTCGCGCCGGTAGGCTGCTCGGCGATGCGTGAGTGGCTGGTCGCCAGCGCGCTCGTGGAGGCCGAAGGCGCGCTCCTGCTCGTGCGCAACGAGCGTCGCGGCGGGTTCTCCGACTGGTCCACCCCCGGCGGCGTCATCGACGCCGACGATCGGAGCGTGCTCACCGGGCTCACCCGCGAGGTCGAGGAGGAGACCGGGCTGCGCGTCACCGAATGGGAGGGCCCGGTGTACGAGGTGCGAGCCGTCGCGCAGGACATGGGCTGGCGCCTGCACGCCGAGGTCTACCGCGCGCTCGCGTTCGAGGGTGACCTGCGCGTCGCCGACCCCGACGGGATCGTCGTCGAGGCGGCGTTCGTGGCACGCCCGGCGTGCGCCGACCGCCTCGCCGGGGGCGCGCGGTGGGTCTGGGAGCCGCTCAGCGAGTGGATCGCCGAGCGTTGGGGGCCTGACTCGGCCCGGGGCTACGCCTACGACGTGCGCGGGACCCGCCGCGACGACCTCGACGTGCATCGCACCTCGGTCGCCGCCGGCTGACCGTGGCGGTGCCGCCCGCGATCCTCCACGTCGACCTCGACGCCTTCTACGCCTCGGTCGAGCAGCGCGCCGACCCGTCGCTCCGGGGACGACCGGTGATCGTCGGCGGCCTCGGCCCGCGGGGCGTGGTCGCGGCCGCGAGCTACGAGGCCCGCCGCTACGGCGTGCACTCCGCGACGCCGATGGCCCGGGCCCGGCGCGCCTGCCCCGACGGCGTGTTCCTCGCGCCGCGCTTCGACGCCTACCGCGAGGCGAGCGCCTCCGTGATGGCGATCCTCCGGGACGTCACGCCGCTCGTCGAGGCGATCTCGCTCGACGAGGCGTTCCTCGACACGACGGGCGCGACGCGTCGGCTCGGGACTGGCCCCGAGATCGCGGCCGCGTTGCGGGCGCGCATCCGGGCCGACACGCAGCTCACGGCGTCGGTCGGTGTCGGCAGCACGAAGCTCATCGCCAAGCTGGCGAGCGACCTCGCCAAGCCCGACGGCATGCTCGTCGTGGAGCCCGGGACCGAGATGGCCTTCCTCGCGCCCCTCGACGTGACGCGCCTGTGGGGCGTCGGGCCGGCGACGCGTCGGCGTCTCGAGCGCCTCGGCGTGCGCACGGTCGGCGACCTGGCGACGATCCCGCGCGAGGCGCTGCAGCGGACCGTCGGCCAGTCCAGTGGTGCGCAGCTCTACGCGCTGGCCCGCAACGAGGACGACCGTCGCGTCGTGCCGTCACGGGCCGCGAAGTCGGTCGGCCACGAGGAGACGTTCCCGACCGATGTCACCGATCGCGCCGCGCTGGAGGCTGACGTCGACCGGTTTGCCGCCCGCGTCGCCGCTCGCCTGCGGGAGGTGGGCGTCGTGGCGCGCACCGTCGTGCTGAAGGTCCGTTACGGCGACTTCCGCACGATCACGCGCTCCCGCACGCTGCCGGAACCGACGGAGCGGGCCGACGAGCTGGCGGCCGTCGGACGCGAGCTGCTCCGCGGCGTCGACCTGCGCGGGGGGCTGCGTCTGCTCGGCCTGTCGGCGCAGCAGCTGGTCGCGGTGGAGGACACCCAGCCGCAGCTGCCGCTGGACGGCGCGCCCGGGCCGGACCGGTCGGCGCGGGGTGACCTGGAGCGGGCGGTGGACGACGTGCGGCGGCGCTTCGGCGACGACGCCGTCCGGCGCGCGCCAAGTACGGCGCGACCGTGACCGTCCGCATCGGGATCGTCGGCTGTGGGTTCATCGGGTTCATCCACTCGTACACGCTGCACCTCCTCACCGAGCACGGCGTCGTCGATGCGGTCGTCGTGGCCACGTTCGACACGGACCCGGAGCGGGCCGCGTCGTTCGCCGCCGTGCACGGGGCCGTCGCGTGCACCGACGTGGACGACCTCGTCGACCGGGTCGACGCCGTCTGGGTGTGCACCTGGACGGCGGCGCACCTCGACGTCGTCGCCGCCGCGGCCGCCCGCCAGCGAGCCGTGTTCTGCGAGAAGCCGCTCGCGCCGACGCTGCCCGACTGCGAGCGCGTCGCCGCCCTGCTCGACACCGTCCCGCACCAGGTCGGCCTGGTGCTGCGATCGGCGCCCGTGTTCGAGGCGCTCGCCGAGCAGGTGCACCGCGGGCGCCACGGCCGCACGCTGGCGGTGGTGTTCCGCGACGACCAGTACTTCCCGACCCAGGGCTTCTACGCCTCGGACTGGCGCGGCGATGTCCGCCGGGCGGGCGGCGGCACGCTGCTCGAGCACTCGATCCACGACGTCGACCTGCTGCGATGGCTGCTCGGCGAGCCCACGGTGGTGCGCGCGTCGGTCGCGTCGCGCTTCGGCCACCCCGGGATCGACGACGTGGCCGCGGTCACCTTGACGTTCGCCGACGAGGCCGTCGCGACGCTCACGAGCGTCTGGCACCAGGTGCTCAGCCGCGGCTCGAGCCGACGTGTCGAGGTGTTCTGTGAGCAGGCGCTCCTGTGGCTCGACGACGACCATACCGGTCCGCTGCACGTCGAGACCGAGGCGGGCACCGAGGTCGTCCCGACCCGGCCGCCGGCCTGGGTCGGTGCGCTCGACGCGCCGCCCGTCCTGGCCCGGGCCGTCGCCGAGTACGCGCCCGCCACGCGGTCGTTCCTCGACGCGCTGGCGGCCGGCACGCCCGTGCCCGGGCCCGACGCGGCGGTCGCCCTCGCCGCGCACCAGGTAGTCGATGCCGCGTACCGATCGGCCCGGGAAGCATCGGCGCTCCCAGCGCGTTGAAGGGGTGGAGGCCTTGCGCGACAATGAATCGCCGTCCCGCCTGAACGGCCCGAACGAGGAGTGCGCCCGCCGCCATGCCGCTTTCTGAGGATGAGCAGCGGATCCTGAAGGACATCGAGGCGAACCTCTCGGTCACCGACCCGAAGCTCGTCCAGCAGGTCTCCGACACCACCCTCTACCGCCACGCCACCCGGATGATCCGGTGGGCGGTCGCGGGGTTCGTCGTGGGGCTGGTGGTGCTGCTCGTCACGTTCACTTCGGTGCTGGCGCTCGGCGTCGTCGGCTTCCTCATCATGCTGTTCTGCCTGCTCGTCATCGAGCGCAACGTCCGCAAGATCGGGCGAGCGGGCCTCGAGAGCCTCACCGGCTCGCTGCGCGGCGGCGCGCTGAAGGGTGTCTTCGGCGAGACCGGCCGTCGCTGGCGGGAGCGGTGGCGTCGCGACGACGACGCCAACTGAGGGACGCGACGCGACCGGGTTCACCGCGCCGCAGGCGGCGCGGCTGACGGGCTGCGCGCCCGCGCAGGTCGAGTACTGGCAGCGCTGCGGCCTCGTCGTCGCGCACCCCGACGACCCCGACGGGCCCTACTCGTTCCGCGACCTCGTCGCGCTGCGCATGGTGCGGTCCCTGCTCGACGCCGGGGTGCCGCTGGCGCGGATCCGGCGCGCGGTGACCGCCCTCCTCGACGCGGGGGAGGACCTCGCGGGGCTGCGGATGATCACCGACGGCGAGCACGTCTGGGCGTGCCGGGACGACGGGCAGATCCTCGACGCGCTCCGGCACGGCCAGCTCGCCCTCTTCGTGGCGGTCGACCGGATCGCCGCCGACGTCGACGCCGACGTGCGCGCCTTCGCTCGCGACCGTCAGTCGTTCGTCGACCGGCTCCGGGCCGACCACCCGGCTGGTTCAGGCTGACGCTCCGTCCCGCCGAGGCGGGTGCGGGACCGCAGCTGCGCCCGCAGGTCGAGGGTGCCGCCGAGCGCCTTGAGCACGTCGTCGGCGTCGGCCCAGGCGGCGTCCACCTCGGCGGGCGGTGGCTGGTCGCCGCGGTAGCGAACGGCCGTGTAGCGAGCGGCGAGCGACGTGAGCGGCGGCTCGAGCGAGGCGTCGAGCCGCGCCGGCATCCGTGACGCCAGCTCGTAGGGGGTGAGCGAGGCCGGCCAGGCCACCCCCGCGGCACGGAGATGGTCGAGCACCTCGGTCCAGGCGCCGGCGACCTGCTCTCTCGGCTCGGCGCGTCCGCGACGGCGGGCGCGGCGCCGCCGCTTGCGCGTCGCGACGACCGCGAGCGTGGCGAGGACGCCGGCGGCGAGGATCCCGACGACGACGAGCGCCCAGCCGAGCGGTGAGAGCCCGGACGAGTGCGTCGTCGACACGCTGACCCGGCTCGGCGCGCGCGGCGGGGGTGGCGTCGCGCCGGCCGCGCCCGACCCCGACCCGTTGCTGCTCCCGCTGGACGCGCCGCTCGGCGCGGGCGTCGTGGCGACGGTCGGGGGCACGCTCACCGGGGCCCGGCTCAGCGTCGGCGCCTGGTTCGGAAACGTGCTCGGGTTGGGCACGCTCGACGGGGGTGTCGGGTCGAACGCGTTCGTCCAGCCCGTGCCGGGGAGCCAGATCTCCGGCCACGCGTGCGCGTCGAGGTTCGTCACGACGTACTCGCCCTGCGCATTCGGGGTGCCCGGCGCAAAGCCGGTCGCGACGCGTGCCGGGATGCCGAGCGAGCGGGCCATCACCGCGAAGGTCGCGGCGTATTGCACGCAGAACCCGCGGCGCGTGTGGAGGAAGTCGACCATCGCGTTCTCGTCGTCGGTCAGGTTCACGTTCGGGTCGTAGACGAAGTTGTTGCGGAAGAAGTCGCGCAGGGCCGCGGCCTGGTCGTAGGGGAGCGTCAGCCCCGACGTCACCTCGCGCGCGGTCTGCAGCACCTCGGTCGGGATGTCGCCCGGCAGCTGGGTGTCGACCTTCAGCGCATCCGGCACCGGACCCGCGGACGCCTGCCGCTGCGCTTCGGCGCCGATCGTGACGGGGAGCCGGGACTCCACCGTGTAGGACAGGCCTGACACCGTCGACGCGCCGGTGACGAGCGTGCCCGAGTCGCGCACGACCAACGTGCTCGGGCGGCTCACCGCGACGGGGTTGAGGGCCGCCGGCATCCACCGCTCGCCGAGCGGCCCGATGCGGTACTGCTGACGTAGCGCCCCGTGGGGGACGGGACCCGAGAGGCCCGTGGTGACGCCGCCGCCGCTCGCGTTGAGCGTCCACGCGCCACCTTGGGCGCCGCTGTAGGAGTCGAGCGCGGTGAGTCGCCAGTACGCGGGCTGGGCGGCTCGCACCGTGAAGAGCGTGTGCCGGGGGCCCTGCTGCAGCTGGCTGCCGACGCTCACGAGCGGGGCGATCGTCGTCGTGTAGTTCGAGGGCACGCCCGACCCGGACGCGCCCGGCGCCGGGAACACCGGCTGGTCGGCCGCCCCGGTCGCCTCGGTCGCGAGCGCGGCGGCGAAGGTGACGACGAGGGCGCCGGCGACGACGCCCACGATGACGCGCACCCCGAGGATCCGCGGGCGCCGCCCGACCCTCGTCCGTCGCTGCTCCAGGAGCCGGCGATGCTGCAGCGCCAGGAACGCGACCGCCGCCACGCCGAACGCGACGGTGCTGAGCACCCACCCGTGGACGAGGTTCCACGGGGTGGCCTCGGCGTGCAGCCCGAAGCCCCGCACCCACAACAGGGTCACCGTGCCGACGGCCAGCGGGCTCGTCGTGCCGTCCTCGTGGAACGCCAGGTCGTCCATGACCGCGGCGACGACGAACATCACGATCGCGGCGAGCAGCACGGCACCGTTCGAGGCGGGGAGGGGCACCCGGTCCTTCATCACGACCGTCCAGCCGGCCGACACGTGGTGGGAAACCTGGGAGAGGGAGCCCGCCAGGACGATCGCCAGCACGACGACGCCGACCAGCGAGGCCAGGGCCTGCACCGCCATCGACGGTGTCACCCGACGGACGGTCCAGCCGAGGGCGTGGGGAAGCAGCGCGGCGACGATGAGCGGGCCGAGGAAGCTCGCGGACGCGAAGACCGCGCCGAAGCTCAGCGCGATCGCCGCGCTCAGCGCCGCGAGCGCGACCGAGACGGGGAGTTCGCGGGTTGCCATCGCTTGGAGGCCCTCATCGTGGCGTTCCAGACGTTTGGGAAGGACTGGTCGGCGACGTCAACGCGGGAGATCGGCCCGGTGACGGCGCTCGACCGGCGTGTGGTCACGAGGGTGACGGTCCGCCGGCCGCGCAGCGCGGCGGCGGCTGCGACCACGGCCGCGTCGGCGGCGCCGGTGACCACGACGACGCCGCCGAGTCCAGCGCGACCGCGCAGCGCGGCCGTGACGGCTCCCAGCCGGTCCGGTCCGTCCGCCTCGACGACGGCGAGCCGGTCGAGCACGGAGGGCAGCGCGTTCGCGCCCGACGCGCGCATCGATTCGCCCGCGCTCGTCACGACTTCCGCCGGCTGGTGGGTGCGGTGCAGGCGCGCCGTGATCGACGCCACGACCTCGACCGCCTGCTCGAAGCTGTCCTCGTCGTAGACCGCGCCGCGCACGTCGAAGAGCACGACGACCCGGCCGGGCGCGGGTGCTTCGTCCACGCGGACGAGGAGCTCGCCCACGCGCGCGCTCGAGCGCCAGTGCACGCGCCGCGGGTCGTCGCCCGGCTCGTAGTCGCGCAGCGCGAGGAACTCGCCCAGGGCCTCGACGACGGGGATGCGCGGCCCGTCGGCCCGCTCCGCCGGTTCGCCGCCGCCCGCCCGACGCGGCGGCACGACGTCGTGGACGCGGGGCTGGACGATGACCTCGCCCGGCTCCGCGGCGACCCACGTCCGCCGCACGAGGCCGCACGGGTCGGCGACCGTGACGAGCGCCGGCCCGACGATGTGTCGGCCGCGCCGTTCGGTCGGGATCCGGTAGACCGCCTCGACCGGCGTCCCGCCGTCGAGCGGCACCTGCACGAACCGGGCGGCGCGGCGCCCCTCGTCCACCGACTCGGTGATGGTGAGCCACGGCGTGGGTCGGCGCGTCCGTCCCCGCAGCACCACACGACCTTCTCGGCCGACGGAGGGGCGCGCCGGCCGGGCGGAGCGCGTGAGCGGGAGCGACACGCGGTTGACGAGCACGCTGAGCCAGGCCCACGCGAGCACGAGGCCTCCGGCGAGCCCCAGCGCGACGATCGGCGTGCCGCCGATGAAGAACCCGGCGACGAACAGCGCGGTGCAGGCGCCCGCGACGGTCCAGCCCCGGCGGGTCAGCTCGGGAACGTCGAGGCGAGGGCCCTCGGCCATCAGCCGCCGGCGCGAGGCACGGCCACGCTGCCGAGGACGCGCGCCACGATGTCCTCCGCGGTGACGCCGCGCAGTTCGGCCTCCGGTGCAAGGAGCATCCGGTGGGTCAAGACGGTCGGGGCGAGCGTCTTCACGTCGTCCGGGGTCACGTAGTCACGGCCCGCGCCCGCGGCGTACGCGCGCCCCGCCCGCTGCAGCGCCAGCGCGCCCCGGGGGCTCGCGCCCAGGGCCAGCTCCGCGTCGCGCCGGGTGGCGTTCACCAGGTCCACGATGTAGGCCCGCAACGGCGCAGCGATGTGCACGCCGGCGATCGCGTCGGCCGCCGCGGCGACGTCGGCCGGCGTCGTGACGGGCTGGAGGTCCTCCGGGCCGACGTGCCCCAGACCGTGCGTCTCGAGGATCGCCATCTCGGCCTCGCGTCCCGGGTACCCCATCGGGAGGCGCATGAGGAACCGGTCGAGCTGCGCCTCGGGCAGGGGATAGGTGCCCTCGAGCTCGACCGGGTTCTGGGTGGCCATGACGAGGAACGGGCGGGGCAGGGCCCAGGTGTGGGCGTCGACCGTGACCTGGCGCTCCTCCATCGCCTCGAGCAGCGCGGACTGCGTCTTCGGGGAGGCGCGGTTGATCTCGTCGGCGAGCACGATGTGCGCGAACACGCCTCCGGGGCGGAACTCGAACTGGTTCGTGGCCCGGTTCCACACGGACACGCCGAGCACGTCGGACGGCAGGAGGTCGGGCGTGAACTGGATGCGGTGCGCCGTGCCCCCCATCGAGCGCGCCAGCGCCTTGGCCAGCGACGTCTTGCCGACGCCGGGCACGTCCTCGATGAGCAGGTGCCCCTCGGCGAACAGGCAGACCAGGGCGAGGTGAATCTGGTCGCGCTTGCCCTGGATCACGCGCTCGACGTTTTGCACCAGGACCTCGAAGAGGCCGGCGACGTCGACGCGCCGAGCCGCAGCCGGTTGTGCCACGATCCCTCCTGCGCCGACCGGGCACGCTACCAGCGGGTTTCTCCTAGTTGGCCGATAGGTTCGATTGTGTGGGAGCGCCCGACGCGCCGACGTCGTCGACGCGTCCCCGCGGGGGCTGGTGGCGCGTCGGCCTCGCCGTCCTCGTCCGTCCCGCGCTCTGGCCGACCGCGCTCCGCCAGACCCGGCGCCTCGCTCGCGACGGCTGGTGGCACCGACCGCCGTTCCTGCCGCTCGCCGATCCCGCGTACCTCGCGTTTCGGCTCGAGACCCAGTACGGGAGCGCCGACGCCCACCCCGAGCCGGCCGACGTCGTCGCCTACCTCCGTTGGAGCCGCGCCGCGCGGGCGAAGGGCCCCGCTGCCGGGCGGGACCGCCGGTAGACTCCCGGCGACCCGCCAGCGGCGCGGGGCCCGGGAGGGTACGACGGCTTGGGGAGATCCCTGCTGCTCAACGCCAGCTTCGAGCCGCTGTGCGTCGTCTCGGACCGGCGGGCGGTCGTCCTCGTCCTGAAGGACAAGGCCGAGATCGTTGCCCGCAACGGGGCTGAGCTGCACTCCGAACGCCGCGTCATCCCCGTCCCGTCGGTCATCCGCCTCGTCCACTTCGTCCGGGTCCCGTTCCGGAGCCGCGTGCCGCTCTCGCGTCGGGCCGTGTTCGCCCGGGACGGCCACCGCTGCCAGTACTGCAACCGGGCGGCCGAGAACATCGACCATGTCGTGCCCCGCTCCCGCGGCGGCGAGCACAGCTGGGACAACGTCGTCGCCTCCTGCCGGACCTGTAACGCCCGCAAGGAGGACCGCACCCTGGCCGAGGCCGGGCTGCGCCTCCGGCGGGCGCCGGCCGCGCCCCACGCCAGCCTCTGGATGGTCGCCACCGCCGGGGCGCTCGACCCGACGTGGGAGCCGTTCCTCCCCGGGCTCGAAGCCGTCCCGGCCTAGCTGACCCGGCCTGAACCCGCCCGCCCCGGTGGGGCGGAGTGGGGGAGGCCACGGGCCGCGTCTCTCGCACCGAAGTGCTGCTCGCGCCCCAGCGCGCCCGTTCGCCCCCGGAGCCCTTGGCCCCGGCTTCCCTGGGTGTCGCCGCTGGGGTCCGTGCCACGAACTGGGGTCGGTGTGGTTGACGAGGTGGGGGCTAGGGGTTTACGGTGGAGCGCAGTGGTTGAACGTGGAGCATCCCGGGTGGCACGGGGAGGCTCCGGCGAGGGGACACGGTGGCGACCCGGTTCTTCGGGCAGTTCCAGCACACGCTCGACGAGAAGGGCCGGCTCATCCTCCCGGCGGAGTTCCGTCCCGGTCTCGAGGCTGGCGCCTACATCGGCCGGTTCCCGGACCACTGCCTCGCGATCTATCCGCCGGAGGAGTTCGACACCGTGACCGAGGACATCACGCTGAGCGCCAAGCAGGGCGGCGCCGACGCCGTCGCCGCGTCCCGCTTCTTCTACGCGGGCGCCGGCCGCCTGAGCCCCGACAAGCAGGGCCGGATCCCGATCGCGCCCCATCTGCGCCAGTGGGCGCAGCTGGACCGCGACGTGATCGTCACCGGCCAGCAGAAGCGCATCGAGTTGTGGTCGCCCGAGCTGTGGCGCGCCGAGGAGGAGCGCGGTCAGGCCGCGCTCGCCCAGCGCCAGGGCTGGGGCATGTAGCACGGAGGAGGAGCGCATCGACCCACACACCGGCGTGGCCTGACGGCCCGTCCGCAGCCCCCCGGCCGGCGCGGTGAAGCCTCTACTCCGCCCGCTCCACCGGACCGCTTCGGAGAGAAATCCGAACGGACACTGTCCGCCCGGGGGGCTGCAGACGGGCTGCGGGTCGGCGAGGAGAGCGCATGGGTGGCTACCAACACACTCCCGTGATGGTGCGGGAGGTGACCGAGCTCCTCGCCCCGGTACCGACGGGCACCGTCGTCGATGCGACGGTCGGGGGTGGCGGGCACGCCCGTTCCCTCCTGGCGGCCCGACCGGACCTCCGCCTCCTGGGGATCGATCGTGATCCGAGGGCGGTCGCGGCGGCCCGGGCCGAGCTCCGACCCTTCGGTGATCGGGCGCACATCGTCCACGGCGGCTTCGAGCACATCGCCGAGATCGTCCGGCGCGAACACGAGGGGAATGTCATGGGCATCCTGTTTGACCTCGGGGTCAGCAGCTCGCAACTGGATCTGAAGGAGCGGGGGTTCACTTACTGGGGCGAAGCCCCGCTCGACATGCGGATGGACAGCGCGCAGGCGCTGACCGCCGAACAGGTCGTCAACGAGTACGACGTCGACGCGCTCACGGCGCTGCTCGCCAAGAACGGCGAGGAGCGGCACGCGCGCTCGATCGCGGCGCGCATCGTCGCCAACCGTCCGCTGCGCACGACGAGCGACCTCGTGCGCGCGGTGCGCGAGGGCATCCCGGCGCGGAACCGCCGCCGCGGCGGCCACCCGGCCCGCCGCACGTTCCAGGCGATCCGGATGGAGGTCAACCGGGAGCTGCCCAACCTCGCCGACGGCCTCGACGAGTCGGTGCACGTCGTCGGCCCCGAGGGGCGGATCCTCGTCCTCTCGTACCACTCGCTCGAGGACCGGCTCGTGAAGGAGCGCTTCAACGCGTGGGCCGGCGCCAACCCGCCCGCGCCCCACGGGCTACCGGTCGAGCCGGCCGCGCCGCGCGCGCTGGTGCGCCGCCTCACCCGACGCCCGGCGCGCCCGAGCGCGGCCGAGGTCGCCGCGAACCAGCGCGCTGACAGTGCCCGGCTCCGCGCCGTCGAGCGGCTCGGCAC
>JBPYDT010000156.1:0-6866 GCA_051986275.1 Acidimicrobiia bacterium
CTCGCCGGCGCGCGGATGCGGGGACGGTAGGGTCCTGCGGGTGAGCGACGAGGACTTGGTCGAGCGGATCCTGGTGGTGTCGGCCCACCCCGACGACGTCGACTTCGGCGCGGCGGGCAGCGTGGCCACGTGGACGGACGCCGGGAAGCACGTCACGTACTGCATCGTCACGGACGGCGCGGCGGGCGGCTTCGACCCGACCGTGTCGCGCGCCGAGATGGCCGAGATCCGTCAGGCGGAGCAGACGGCCGCGGCGAAGACGGTCGGGGTCGAGGACGTCGTGTTCCTCGGGTACCCCGACGGTCGCCTCGAGGTCACGATCGAGCTGCGACGCGACCTGTCACGGGTGATCCGCCAGGTCCGACCCGAGCGCGTGGTCGCGCAGTCACCGGAGCGGAACTACGAGCGGATCTTCGCCAGCCACCCCGACCACCTGGCGGCGGGCGAGGCGGTGCTCTGCGCGGTGTACCCCGACTCGCGGAACCCGTTCGCCCACCCGGAGCTCCTCGACCACGAGCACCTCGAGCCGTGGTCGGTGCACGAGCTCTGGATGATGGCCGCGACGACGGGCCCGACCCGGTTCGTCGACGTGACCGACGCGTTCGACCGCAAGATCGAGGCGTTGCGCTGCCACGTGTCGCAGCACCCCAACCCCGATGGGCTCGAGCCGATGATCCGCGGCTGGCTCACCGCCAACGCCGAGCGCGCGGGATGGCCCGCCGGGCGCCTCGCGGAAGGGTTCTACGCGATCGCGACGTGAGCGTCACTGAATGACGCTGCGGATCACCTCGCCGGCCTGCATGGCCTTGAACGCGTCGTTGATGTCGTCGAGGCCCATCTTGCGGGACACCATCTCGCCGAGGTCGAGCCGACCCTGCTCGACGAGCGCGATGAGCCGCGGGAAGTCGCGCTTCACCTGCGCCGACCCGTACACGGTGCCGAGGATCCGCTTCTCCTGGAGGATGAGCGGCATCGACGGGAGCTCGATGGACTGGTCGAAGCGGGGGACGCCGACGGCGACGCACGTCCCACCGGCGCGGGTCATGTCGAACGCCTGGCGGATCATGGCCGGGTTCCCGATGACCTCGAACGCGTAGTCGGCGCCGCGGCCGCTCGTGAGGGCCTGGACCTGCGCCACGGGGTCCCCGTCGGACGGGTCGACGGTGTCGGTCGCCCCGAGCTGCAGCGCGGTCTTGCGCTTCAGCTCGACGGGGTCGATCGCGATGATGCGCGCCGCCCCGGCGATCTTGGCGCCCTGGATGACGGCCTGGCCGACACCGCCGCAGCCGACCACCGCGACGGTCGAGCCCGGCACGACCTGCGCCGTGTTCATGGCCGCGCCCACGCCGGTGGTGACGCCGCACCCGATGAGCGCGAGCTCCTCGTCGGGGAGGTCGGTCTCGACCTTCACGAGCGACATGACGTCGCAGGTCATCGACTCGGCGAAGGTCCCGAGGCCGGTCATCGTGGGCAGCGGCGTCCCGTCGCCGCGGGTGGCCCGGGGCGTGGCCATGACGGCGTAGGTCGCCTCGCAGAGGTTGGACTGCCCGTTGTTGCAGAACCAGCAGTGGCCGCAGGCCGGGATGAAGGACCCGACCACCCGGTCGCCCGGCTTGAGCTCGCTGACCTCACTGCCGACGGACTCGACGATGCCGGTGCCCTCGTGGCCGAGGATGGCGGGCGGAGGCATCGGGAGCGTCCCGTTGATCACCGAGAGGTCGGAGTGGCACACGCCGCTCGCGCTGATGTTCACGATGGCGTCGCGGGGTCCCGGCTCGGTGGGCTTGACGTCCTCGACGACGAGGTCGCCGTCCGGCTCCACGAAGATGGCTGCGCGCATGGGCCTGTCCTTCTGCTCGCTGGGATTCCGAAGGTATCAGGGGCCCGTCCAGGGGTGGAGCGGCAGGCCCGGGGTGGGCATCGCCTCCCAGGCGACGACGTGGCCGGGAAGGCCGTCGGTCGCGAAGAGGGTGCGACCGTCGGGGCCACCGAAGCAGCAGTTCGTGGTGACGCCCCGGCCGTCGAGGGCGAGGAACTCGACCTCGTGTCCGTCGGGCTCGAGCACGCGCACCCCGTGGGCCGCGGTGTTCGCCACGTAGAGCCGGCCGTCGACGTCGACGCAGAGGCCGTCCCCGCTCCCACCGGGCAGCTCCTCGACGATCCATGCCCGTTCGCCGTCGACGAGACGGAGCAGGCCGCGGTCCTCGACGACGACGGGCGTGCCGTCGGGCTCGAGCGCGATCCCGTTGCAGTAAAGGAAGCCCGACGCGACGGTCGTGACGGTCCCCTCGGGGGTCATGGTGTGGACGCGCCCCCGCGGTTCGCCGGACGGCGGGAAGGGCGGCGGATCGGTGAACCAGAGGGTGCCGTCGGCCGCCACGACGAGGTCGTTCGGCGCGAGGAACCCCTCGTCGGTCACGTATTCGACCCGCCCGTCGGTGTGCACGCGTTGGAGGCCGGGCGTCACCGGCTCGTAGCGCGGCGGGTCGGCGTAGAGGTTCGTGCTGGCGAAGTCGATGCCGCCGTTCTGGGTCACGAGGAACCCGCCGTCGCGCGCCGGCGCCGCGGCGTTGGCCCCGCCGCCGACCACCGCGACCCGCTCCACGCGACCATCGCTGAGGTTGACGCGCGCGAGCGCCCCGTCGGCGACGCTCGTGCACACCAGCGTGCCCGGCCCGCCGACCGGGTCGGGGCAGTAGACCGGCCCCTCCGGGAACCGGATGCCGGTGGCGACGACCTCGGCCTTCACGCCCCGTAGCCGGGGCGTCCAGCGGCCTCCCACGCCTGGTAGTAGTCGAAGAATGCCTGGCCGAACGGGTCTTCGCCGCGCCACGGCATCGAGCCGCGATGGATCGTCCAGTCAGCGACGGCGAGCTCTTTGGCTGTGGCGAGGTGGCGCTCGGCGGCGTCGCGATGGCCGGCGCGAAGCAGGTGCGCGGCCAGCCGTCGTTCGGCGCGGGCGCGCTGCTCGGTCTCGTCGGCCGGGACCTGCCGCTCGTGGATCTCGCCGGTCGTCATCGGGGCGACGCCGTCGTGGACCCAACGGCGGAGCGCTTCGTGGTGGAGCGACGACTCGATCTGCGTGAAGTCCTTGAAGCGGTCGTCGGCCGGCGCGATGGCGGGGGGCCGGACGATACGACCCGCCTCGTCGATCCAGACCGTCGTCGGGATGTTGAGGATGCCGTAGCGCTCGGCAACGAGATGGTCCCGGTCCACGAGGACGGGGTAGGAGAGCGCGACGGGGGACTCGTCAACCGCCCACTGGCGCGCCGCCTCGGGATCCTCGTCGAGCGCGACGGCGAGCATCACGAGCCCCGACGGCCCGAGCTCGTTCGACAGCTCCTGCCACACGGGCAGGTCCCAGCGGCAGCCTCACCACGACGCCCAGGCAATGAGCAGGCGCTTGCGCCCGGCGTAGTCGTCGAGCGAGACGAGGTTCCCGTCGAGGTCCGGCAGCGTGAACGCTGGCGCCTCGAGTGCGTCCAGGCGCGCCTGCACCTCCGTCGGCGCGGCACCGAACACCACGACGCCCAAGGCGGGCTCGATCGCGACGGGCCGGCCGAGCGTCGCACCGAACGCCCGCAGGTCGATCGCGTCGCCGGTGACGAGCGCGGCGCGGTTGCGGACCGGTACACACACGTTGTCGCGGCAGAGGCCCTCGGGCCGCAGCGTCCACCCGGTCGCGCGCTCGAGGTCGTCGACCGCGACGAGCAGGGTGTCGTCGTGTGGGGTGGCGGGGACGTGCACCTCGCGGTCGTCGTCGAGGAGGGTCGCGTCGGTGGCCACGGGGTCAACCTATCCGGGCCCGTAGGCTCACGGAGTGGGCCTCCTCGACACGAAGCGGGCGATCGTCACCGGGGGTGGCGGCGGGATCGGGCGGGGGATCGCCGAGCGCTTCGCGGCGGAGGGCGCGACGGTGACGATCGCCGAGATCGACGAGGGGCGCGCCGCCGAGACCGCAGCGTCGATCCGGGCGGCGGGCGGGACGGTCGAGCCGGTCGTGGCGGACGTGCGGGAGGCGGCCGACGTCGAGCGGGTCGTGGCCGCCGCGCTCGCCACGGGCGGGCGCGTCGACGTGCTCGTCAACAACGTCGGCCACTACGGAGGAATCCGGAAGCCGTTCCACGAGTCGACGCCCGAGGAGTGGCTGGACCTCTACCGCGTCAACCTCGAGCACGTGCTGCTCACGACGCGGGCCGTGCTGGGCCCGATGGTCGAGCAGGGGTCGGGCGCGATCGTGAGCGTCTCGACGATCGAGGCGTTCCGGGGGATCCCGACCCGCGCCGTCTACGCCGCCTTCAAGGCGGGCATCACCGGGCTGACGAAGAGCCTGGCGCTCGAGTACGCGCAGCACGGGATCCGCGTGAACGCGATCGCGCCGGACGTCACCGAGACCCTCCAGGTGCCGTACTCGACGTGGTTGCATCCGGGCGAGGAGGCGCTCGTCCCTCTGTGGGTGCCCGTCGGCCGGTTCGGCACCCCCGACGATCTCGCGGGCGTGGCGTTGTTCCTGGCGTCCGACCTGTCGGCGTTCGTCACGGGCACGACGGTGCACGCCGACGGCGGCACGCTTGCCGCGGGCGGGTGGTTCCGGACGCTCGAGGGGCCCTGGACGAACCGGCCGCGCCGCGCCTAGAGGGACGGCGCGAGTGGCGCGTCGGCCCGGAATCGCGGGGTGCCGAGCTGCGCGGCTTCCAGCTCGCGCAGGTGCTCGAACCGGTCGCGGACCTCGCGGCGGTGCGCGCGGTCCATCGCCAGGTTGCGCAGCTCGTACGGGTCCTCGACGAGGTCGTAGAGCTCGTGGTCCTGGTCCTCGAAGGGCGCGTAGACGTCGACGCGCTTGGGGCGGCGCGGCGGGCGGCCAGTGTTGCCCCAGCCGCCTCCGCAGCCGTAGTAGCGGGCGTACTTGTACCGGCCGTCGAACACGCCCCGGATCGCGTAGCGCAGCTCGACGCACGAGTCGTACCAGGCCATGTCTTGGGCGAACAGCACGGCGTCCTGGGCGCGCCGCATCGGGTCGGCGAGGACGGGTGTGAGGTCCTGGCCCGGCAGGTCGTCGGTGTCCGCGCCGCCGAGGGCGCAGACGGTGCGGGCGAGGTCGAGGTGGCTGGCGAGGGCGTGGGTGCGCGTCGCGGCGGCGGTCACACCTGGCACCCGCACGTAGAGCGGGACCCGCATGATCTCCTCGTAGACGAACGGTCCCTTGCTGCGCAGGCCGTGGGAGCCGCACATGTCGCCGTGGTCGGCGGTGAAGACCACCGCCGTGTCGGGGGCGGCGCCGGACGCGTCGAGCGCGTCGAGCACGAGCCCGAGGTTGCGGTCGCCTTCCTGGTGCAGCCGCCAGTAGTAGTCGAGGTGGCGGCACCACGCGCGCGTGTCGGACGGGTCGATATAGCCGTAGAGGGTGTGCTGCTGCTGGTACAGCCACTCGCGCTGCACGGCGGGCTTCGTGTAGAGGTCGTCGTCGAAGTTGGGTGGCGGCGCGTCGAACACCTCGTCGTAGGGCGCCGGGAACGCCGGGAGTGGGTCCGTCTCCTTCCACGCCGCGGCTTCGAGGAAGCGCTTCACCTCATCGACCTCGTCGGCCCGGGTGCGCTGGTACTCGGGCTGGTCGATCGGGAACCACATGACGTCGTGGGGGTTGACGAGCCCGACGACGAGCAGCCACGGGTCCGGGTCCGCGGCGTGAGCCGCGAGCCACGCCGAGGCCCGCTCGGCGATCCACGGGTCGAACTCGACCCCGGTCCCGGCCCACCCCATGAAGTGGCGGTCGTTGCCGCTCCAGTCGGAGAAGCCGTACGTCTCGAGGTCGGGGGACACCGCGTGGGAGAGATGCCACTTCCCGATGTAAGAGGTGCGGTAGCCGGCGTCGCGGAGCCGCCGCCCGAGCGTCGGAATCGCCGGGTCGAGCTCGCGCTGGCCAGGAAACACGACGTTGTCGACCACGCCGTGCTCGGCCAGCGTGCGGCCGGTGAGGAGGGTGGCGCGCGACGGCGAGCACGGCGACGAGTGCGTGTAGAAGCGGGTGAACTCGAGGCCCTCGTCGAGGAGCCGCTGGCGATTCGGCAGGGTCAGGTCCGGTGGGATCCAGTCCCGCTGGCGCTCCTGATCGGCGATCACGAGCAGGATGTTCGGCCGGCGGGTCGCGTCCTGAGATGCCGGAGGAGTCATCGACGCGGACGCTACCGTCCGAGCCAGTGTCCGGCATGGGGTCGCGTCAGGACGGCGCGCGCGTGTTGCTGCTCCGGCACGGCGAGTCGACGTGGAACGCTGAGGGGCGCTGGCAAGGGCGGGCCGACCCGCCGCTCAGTGCCGAAGGCGAGCGCCAGGCACGGGACTCGGCTGCCCGGGTCGCGGACGTCCGCGCCATCTGGTCCTCGGACCTGTCACGCGCCCGACGGACCGCCGAGCTGCTCGCGCCGCGCGGTGTCAGCGTGCGCCTCGACGAGCGGCTGCGCGAGCGGGACGTCGGCGCGTGGGCCGGCCTGACACGCGCGGAGATCGACGAGCGCTACCCGGCGTGGATCGCCACCGGGCGCCGACCGCCCGACTGGGAGAGTGACGACGCGTTGCGCGCGCGGTGCTGGCCGGCGCTCCGCGCGATCGCCGCGACTCTCCCGCCTGGCGCTGGGGGTCTGGTCGTGACGCACGGTGGACTGATTCGTGCCGTCGCCGCCGCGCTCGGCGCGTCGCCGTGGCCGATCCCGAACCTGAACGGCGTGTCGCTTGTGTGCCGCGAGAACGCGTGTGCGCTCGGACGGCGCGTCTCGCTGCTTGACACGGCCGAACCGATCCTCGACGCGGTGACGCAGCCCGACTGAATCGGGGACGCCGCCGCCTGACGACGCGCGGCGTCGCGCCCGGTA
>JBPYDT010000157.1:0-18866 GCA_051986275.1 Acidimicrobiia bacterium
CGCCGCGCTCGTCCCGACGACGGCCGCGCTCGCCGCGACGCCCGCCAAGGCCAGCTCACCGCCGGTGAAGATCTCCGGCAAGGTCAACTACCACGGGACCGCCACCGCGACCGGCGGGGCGGTCACGATCACCCAGCACGACTACTTCTTCTCCCCCACGGCCGTGCAGGTGCCGAAGGGCGTGACGAGCGTCACCGTCACGGTCACCAACCAGGGCCAGGCGCTGCACAACTTCACCGTCCCGGCGGCCAACGTCAGCACCGACATCAACCCGGGCACGACGATGACGTTCACCGTCCCGGTGACGGGCAACGGCGTGTTCTTCTACTGCCGGTTCCACCGCTCGCTCGGCATGGTGGGCGCGTTCTTCACCAAGAAGGGCGTGAAGATCCCGACGTCGGGGAGCGGCTCCAGCACCGCGACGACGGGCGGGTCCTCGGGCAGCTACGGCTACTGAGGCGGCGTCCGGCGCGCCAGCCCGTGACCGAAGAACCCGCCCTTCGGGCGGGCGTGCGCGTGGTAGTGGTCCGGGATGTTGCGCATGTTGTCGTCGACGTAGTGGTCGAACGTGAAGTAGGTGGCGACCACGTCGGCCAGGCGGGCGTGCATGTGGGCGAGCGGCTCGGGCGGCGGGTCGACGCCGTGCTCGCGCCACACGACCATCGGCACGGCGCAGATCTCGCACTCGGCGATCCAGCACACGTCGTCCTCGTGGAACCACTCGGTGATGCGGGCCGCCTCGCACAGGTCGCAGTGCGGCGGTGCGGCCGTCATGCGTCCAACGCGGCGCGCAGCGACGCTACGAACTCGTGGGCCTCGTCGGGTCCGCCGCCGTGGAGGAGCCGGCTGATCAGCGCGCTCCCGACGATCACGCCGTCGGCCGCGCCCGCGGCGGCCACCGCCTGCTCGGGCGTGGAGATCCCGACGCCGAGCAGCACCGGCCGGTCGGTCACGGCCTTGGTGCGGCGGCCCATCTCGAGGGCCTGCGCCGCGAGCCGCTCCCGCGCGCCGGTCACGCCGAGCAGGGCGACGCCGTAGACGAAGCCGCGCGACCGGTCACAGATCGCCCGCAGCCGGTCGTCGGGGGTGGTCGGTGCGGCGAGGAGGACGGTCTCGATCCCGGCCGTGTCGGCCGCGTCGCCCCAGCCGTCGAGCTCGTCGAGGGGCAGGTCGGGAACGATGGCGCCGTCGATGCCAGCGTCGGCGAGCGAGGCCGCGAAGCGCGCGTGCCCGGCGCGCAGCACCGGGTTGTAATACGTCATGACGACGAGCGGCACCGCGACGTCGAGCTGCGCCGCCTCGGCGACGACCTTCGCCGGCGTCGCACCGATGTCGATCGCGCGCTGGGAGGCCTCCTGGATCGTGCGGCCGTCCATCACGGGGTCAGAGAACGGGATCCCGATCTCGACCGCGTCCGCGCCCGCGTCGACGACAGCGCGCACCACGTCGAGCCACCCCGAGCCGAGCCCGCCCGTCACGTACGGCACGAGCAGCGACCGACCGTTCTCCCGGCAGTCGCGCAGGTGCGCCTCGAGTCTCACGCCATCGGCTCGCCGGTCAGCCGCTCGGCGACGTACGCCGCGTCCTTGTCGCCCCGACCCGACAGGGTGACGAGCACGGTCGAGCCCGCGGCCACGTCGCGGCCCGCCTCGCGCGCCAGCCACGCGATCGCGTGCGCCGGCTCGAGCGCGGGCACGATCCCCTCGGTGCTGGCGAGCAGCTCGAAGCCGGCGATCGCCTCGTCGTCGGTCGCGGGGTGGTACTCGGCGCGTCCGGTGGCGGCGAGCGCGGCGTGCTCCGGCCCGACGCCCGGGTAGTCGAGGCCCGCGCTCACCGAGTGCGCCTCCAGGATCTGGCCGTCCTCGTCCTGGAGGAACAGCGACCGTGCGCCGTGCAGCACCCCCGGGACGCCCCGGGTCACGGACGCGCCGTGCTGGCCCGACTCGAGCCCGAGGCCACCCGCCTCGACGCCGACGAGCCGCGACGGCGCGTCGAGGAATCCGGCGAAGGTCCCGATGGCGTTCGAGCCGCCGCCCACGCACGCCACCACCACGTCGGGGTCGTCGCCGAGGATCGCCCGGCACTGCCCGCGCGCCTCGTCGCCGACGACGCGCTGGAACTCGCGGACCATCCACGGGTAGGGGTGGGGACCGACGACCGACCCGATGCAGTAGTGCGTGGTCTCGACACTCCCGACCCAGTCGCGCAGGGCCTCGTTGATGGCGTCCTTCAACGTCGCGCTGCCCGACTCGACCGGCACCACCTCGGCGCCGAGGAGCCGCATGCGCCACACGTTCAACGCCTGGCGCTCGACGTCGACCGCGCCCATGAACACGAGACAGTCGAGCCCGAAGAGCGCGGCGGCCGTCGCCGTCGCGACACCGTGCTGCCCGGCACCGGTCTCGGCGATGACCCGCCGCTTGCCCATCCGACGCGTGAGCAACGCCTGGCCGAGCACGTTGTTGATCTTGTGCGAGCCGGTGTGCGTGAGGTCCTCGCGCTTCAGCAGGACGCGCACGCCGAGCCGGTCGGACAGCCGGTGGCACTCGGTGACCGGCGTCGGACGCCCCGCGTAGCTGGCGAGCAGGCCGGCGAACTCATCGCGGAAGCCCGGGTCGGGCCACGCGGCGCGGAACGCCGCCTCGAGGTCCTCGAGCGCGGGCGCGAGCGTCTCGGGCACGTACCGGCCTCCGAACTCGCCGAAGCGACCGAGCCCGGACGGCTCGGGTCCCGGGGGCAGGAGCGTGACCACGCCACGGGTTGCGGGCACGGCGTGATAGTAGGGGTGGCCCGCCCGGCGCTCCCTCAGCGATTCGTCAGTCGCGCCGCTCGATCGACCAGTCGTAGAGGCGCCCGGGCTCGAACGGCGGCATCCCCTCGTCCTCGGCGACGGCCGCGCTCGCCTCGCGCGCCGCCTCGATGAAGCGCCGCAGCTTCACGGGATCCTTCCGACCCGAGCCGGGCTCGGTCTCGACGCCCGTGGAGACGTCGACCCCGAAGGGCCGCACGGCACGGATGGCCTCCCCGACGTTGTGCTCGTCGAGGCCGCCGGCGAGCACGACCCGCACCCCGGAGGGCGCGCCCTCGGCGAGGGACCAGTCGTACACCCGTCCCGAGCCGGGCTCCGGCCCGTCAATCAGCACGGCGCTGGCCCCGCTGCCGGCGGCGTGGGCGAGCGCGGGGTCGCCCGCGGCGAACGCCTGGATGACGAGCGGGACCCGGTCCGCGACCCAGCGGACCTCGCTCGGGTGCTCCCGGCCGTGGAGCTGCGCGCCGGTAAGCCCGATGGAGTGGACGACCTCGACGACGCGCTCCCGGCGCTCGTCGCGGAACACCCCGACGGTCGTGGTGCCGGGCGGGAGCCGGTGAACGATGTCTTGCACCTCCCTCACGCGCACCTGGCGGGGGCTGCCGGGCGCGAACGTGAACCCGAGGGCATCCGCCCCGAGCGCCACGGCCAACAGGGCGTCCTCTTCGGTCGTGATCCCGCAGATCTTCACGAACATCCCGGCCGACGGTACCGGAGGGGTAGCGAACCCCGGCGCAGGTAGCCTGGCGCACCCGCCGACGGGCCTTTTCGGCCCTTCACGTACATTCGGTTGCCGGGGTCGGCGGCCGAACGCCGCGTGGCGGCGCCCGGGGGACGCTCCGGGCAGTGGCAGGAGACGGACGAGTGGACCAGGCGCCCACCAGGCACGACACGCTGGGGTCGCGTCCGGCCGCCGAGACGCCCCTCAGCGGGGCGGTCGTCGACCAGCTGGTCCGCCACCGGGGCCCGGTGCTCGCGATCTACCTCGTCCTGTCCGTGGGCGGCGTCGCCACGATCGGGGCGCCGGACCGGCCCGCCGTCCTGTGGTGGCTCGTCGGGTTCATCGTCGTGACGTGCGCCGGCACCGAGGCCGGGTTCCGGCGGTTCCTGATCGACTGGGTCCCGGTCCTCGTGATCGCCGCCGGCTACGACACGGTGCGCGCCGAGTCCGTTGACCTGCTCTCGCGGGCGATCGTGCACCCTCAGCTGCGCTTCGACGAGGTCGTGTTCGGCGGCACCGCGCCGACGGTCACGCTCCAGCGCTGGCTCAACGCCGGCCAGGGCGTCCACTGGTGGGACTACCTGGCGTGGCTCGGCTACCTGTCCCACTTCGCGGTGACGCTCGCGTTCGCCGCGTTCTTCTACGTCGTCGACCGCGAGCGGTTCCACCGGCTCGCCATGCTCGTCGTGACGGTCAGCGTCGCCGGGTTCATCACGTACTTCATCATCCCGGCCGTCCCGCCCTGGCTGGCGAGCCGGCAAGGCGTCCTGCCCCACACGACCCGGATCGAATACGAGGTGTGGTCGCATCTCGGCCTGCCCGCGGTGGCGAAGGTGTTCAACGGCAGCGCGCAGCTGGCGAACCCGGTGGCCGCGCTGCCGTCGCTGCACGCCGCGTGGCCGCTGCTCGTCCTGCTCTTCATCTGGCCGACGGCCCGCCGCGGCCGCTGGGTGTTCCTCGGCTACCTCGTGTTCATGATGGCGGTGCTCGTCTACGGCGCCGAGCACTACGTGAGCGACATCCTCCTCGGCTGGGCGTACGCGCTCGTCGTGTTCTGGGCGTGGAACCGCCACTGGGCGCACCGCGACCGCTCGAGCGACACCGCGCCCGCGGCCGGCCTCGTGACCCGACCCGGGTAGCGATGGGCGACACGGTCCGTTACGAGCGCGACGGCCACGTCGCCACCATCACCTACAACCGTCCCGAGGTCCTCAACGCGATCAACGGCGCCCTGCGCCAGGACCTCAACGCGGCGTGGGAGCGGTTCCGCGACGACACCGAGGCGTGGGTGGCGATCGTGACCGGCGCCGGCCGCGCGTTCTGCGTCGGCGCCGACCTCAGGGACGGCGCCCACTCGGCCGGCCACTGGCCGGGCTCGTTCTGGGAGATCCCGACCGTCAACTCGTTCGAGTCGGGCCTCGAGGTCTGGAAGCCGACCATTGCCGCCGTCAACGGCTACTGCCTCGGCTACGGCCTCACGCTGGTCGCCGCCTGCGACTTCGTGATCGCCGCCGACGACGCCCAGTTCGGGATGCCCGAGGTGCGCCTCGGCGTCCCGACGATCGTCGGCGCGATCCGGCTCCCGCGCCGCCTCGGCATGCAGGCCGCGCTCGAGCTGCTGCTCACCGGTGAGCGGATCGACGCCGCCCGCGCTGCCGCGATCGGGCTCGCGGGCCGCGTCGTGCCCCGTGAGGAGCTCCTCGCCGAGGCGCATCGCTTCGCCGACCGGCTCTGCGCCGGTGCGCCCCTCGCCGTCCGCGCCGTGAAGGAGATGGCGTATCGCGGCCAGGCGCTCCCCTGGACGGAGGCGGTGCGGATGGGCGAGGCGATGCGACGCCTCGTCGGCGCCACCGAGGACGCGGCCGAGGGACGCGCCGCGGCCGCCGAGGGACGCGCGCCGCAGTGGAAGGGACGCTGAGCCCTTCAACCCGTCAGCGCCCTCAGGCGTCGACGAGGCGCCCCGCGCGGTAGTCGTCGTAGGCCGCGAGGTCGAGCAGGCCGTGCCCCGAGAAGTTGAAGAGGATGACCCGCTCCTCGCCGGCGTCCTTCGCCGCGAGCGCCTCGTCGAGGACGGCGCGGATGGCGTGACCGGTCTCGGGCGCAGCGAGCTTGCCCTCCGCGTTGGCGAACTGGACCGCGGCGTCGAAGGTCGCCATCTGGGGGTAGGCGACGGCCTCCATTCGGCCGGCGCGCACGAGGTTGCTGATGATCGGCGCGTCGCCGTGGTAGCGCAGGCCGCCCGCGTGGATGGGCGGCGGGACGAAGTCGTGCCCGAGCGTGTACATGGGGAGTAGCGGCGTCATGCCCGCGGTGTCGCCGAAGTCGTGGTCGAAGCGGCCCTCGGTGAGCGTGGGGCACGACGACGGCTCCGCGGCGACGAGGCGGACGCCTTCGTCAGGCACGAACGGCAGCGCGATGCCACCGAGGTTCGAGCCGCCGCCGCAGCAGCCGACGACGACGTCGGGTCGCGTCTCGCCCGCCCGAGCGAGCTGTGCCTTCGCCTCGAGGCCGATGATCGTCTGGTGCAGCAGCACGTGGTTCAGGACGGACCCGAGCGAGTAGTGGGTGTCGTCGCGGCTCGCTGCGTCTCTCACCGCGTCGCTGATCGCCAGGCCGAGGGAGCCGGGGCTCGCCGCGTCGTCCACGGGTGACGGGATCACCTCGCTGCCCCACGTCTCCATCAGCACCCGGCGGTATGGCTTCTGCTCGTACGAGGCGCGGACCATGTAGACGGTGCAGTCGAGCCCGTACTGCGTGCAGGCGAACGACAGCGCGGTCCCCCACTGCCCGGCGCCGGTCTCGGTGGTGAGGCGCTTCACGCCATCGCCCTGGTTGTAGAAGGCCTGAGGCACGGCGGTGTTGGGCTTGTGCGATCCGGCAGGCGACACCGACTCGTCCTTGAAGTAGATGCGGGCCGGGGTCCCGAGCGCGGCTTCGAGGCGCTCGGCGCGCACGAGCGGCGTGGGCCGCCACAGCGAGAGGATGTCGAGGACCGGGCCGGGGATGTCGATCCACGGGTCGCTCGCCACCTCCTGGGCGATGAGCGCCATCGGGAACAGCGGCGCGAGGTCGTCCGGCCCGACGGGTTCCTTCGTGGCGGGGTGCAGCGGCGGCTCGAGCGGCGTCGGGAGCGACGGCACGACGTTGAACCACGCCGTCGGGAGCTCGTCGACGGGCAGCGTGACGCGGGTCGTCGTCATCGGGACCTCCGGGGAAGCTCGGCGAGTTGGCCGACGAGGCGGCGCGGGTCGGGGGCGCGCACGAGCGCCTCGCCGACCAGGACGGCGTCGTAGCCGGCGGCGGCCATGCGCTTGGCGTCGTCCGGGCTGCGGATGGCGCTCTCGGCGACGGCGACGACATCGGGCGGCACGCGCGTGGCGAGCGCCTCGGCGCCCGCGAGGTCCTCGTCGAAGGTCCCGAGGTCGCGCGCGTTCACGCCGACGATCGCCGTGCCGAGGGCGAGCGCCACCTCGAGCTCGGCGGCGTCGTGGGTCTCCACCACGACGGCCAGCCCGAGGTCGCGCGCCAGCTGGTGCAGCTCGGTGAGCTGCCCCCGGTCCGGGACCGCCGCGACGATGAGCAGGATCGCGTCCGCCCGGATGGCGCGCGTCTCGTAGACCTGGTCGACGTCGATCACGAAGTCCTTCCGCAGCGCCGGTGTGGCGGGAGCCGCCTCCCGGGCCTGCTGGAGATCCTCGACCGTGCCGCCGAAGAACACCTGGTCCGTGAGCACCGAGAGGGCCGCGGCGCCACCCCCGGCGTACGCCGCGGCGGTGCTCGCCGCGTCGAGCGCGGGCGCGAGCTCTCCCTTCGAGGGCGAGCGGCGCTTCAGCTCGGCGACGACGGCGAGCCGGTCGCCTCGTCGCAGTGCGCGCGTGAAGTCCCGGGGCGGCGGCGCGGCGAGCGCGGCGGCGTGGATCGCGTCGCGGGTTTGGGGCTGATGCAGCAGCGTGACCTCGTCGCGCTTCGCGGCGAGGATCTCAGCCAGGACGCTCATTCGCCACGAGTGTGTCAGGATCCCGGTCGTGGCGGCAGCGACGTTCCCGGACGGGTTTCTCTGGGGCACCGCCACCGCGGCCCATCAGGTCGAGGGCGGCAACTGGAACAACGACTGGTGGGCGTGGGAGCACGCCGAGGACACCGCCTGCGAGGAGGTGTCGGGCGACGCGTGCGACCACCTCTGGCGCTACCCGGAGGACCTCGACCTCGTCGCGGAGCTCGGCCTCGGCGCGTACCGGTTCTCGCTGGAGTGGTCGCGCATCGAGCCCGAGTACGGGGAGTTCTCGACGGCGAACCTCGACCACTACCGGAGGATGATCGCCGCGTGCCGCGACCGCGACCTGCTGCCGGTGGTCACGTTCCACCACTTCACGAACCCCCTGTGGATCGACGCCGAGGGAGGATGGGCGAACCCGGCGACGGCTGACCGCTTCGCCGCGTTCTGCGAGCGCGCCGTCGGCCACTTCGGCGACGAGCTGGGGATGGCGTGCACGATCAACGAGCCGAACATCGTCCCGCTCATGGGCTGGCTCATGGGGATGTTCCCGCCGGGCAAGCGCGACGACTTCGAGGGCTACCTCGAGGTCGGCGTGCACCTCCGGGACGCGCACCGCAAGGCGTACGACGCGCTGAAGGCCGGGCCGGGCGACTTCCCCGTCGGGCTCACGCTCTCGATGAGCGAGTGGTCGGCCGAGCCCGGCTCGGAGCATCTCGTCCCGACGTACCGGGCGCACCACGAGGACTCGTACCTCGAGGCGGCGCGCGGCGACGACTTCGTCGGCGTGCAGGCGTACTCGCGCAACCGGGTCGGGACGGACGGCGTCGTCGGCCCGGAGCCGGGCGTCGAGGTGTTGCCCATGGGCTACGAGTACTGGCCGGGCGCGGCCGAGGCGGCCGTCCGCCACGCCGCCGAGGTGGCCGGCACGCCCGTGTACGTGACCGAGAACGGGATCGGCACCGACGACGACGAGCAGCGGATCCGCTACCTCCGCGCCTCGCTCGAGGGCGTCGCCCGCACGGTCACGGACGGCCTCGACGTGCGCGGCTTCTTCTGCTGGTCACTGCTCGACAACTTCGAGTGGACGTTCGGCTACCGGATGAAGTTCGGGCTCGTGGCCGTCGACCGGGCCACGCTTGAGCGGACCCTGAAGCCGAGCGGCCGCTGGTTCGGCGAGGTCGCCCGCACGAACCGCGTCGACTGATCACGGAGCCCTCACCGTTCCCTCACGCGGACCGTCAACGCTGGCGGGGAGCGTGGGGGCCACAATGGTCGCGATGGAGAAGGGGACGATCGTCGTCGTCGACGACGAGGACAACATCGCCGACCTCGTCGGCCTGTACCTGGAGCGCGAGGGGTATCGGGTCCTGAAAGCGGCGAGCGGCGGCGCGGGCCTCGACGCGTTCCGCAGCCACCGGCCCCGGCTCGTCGTCCTCGACGTCGGGCTCCCCGACGTCGACGGCCTCGAGGTGTGCAAGCAGATCCGCCAGACGTCGCAGGTGCCGATCATCTTCCTCACCGCCCGCGACGGCGAGGTCGACCGCGTCCTCGGCCTCGAGCTGGGCGCCGACGACTACCTCACGAAGCCGTTCTCCCCCGCCGAGCTCGTCGCCCGGGTCAAGGCGGTGCTGCGCCGCACCGACGGCGCGCCCGCGCCTGAGGTCGTGCAGGCCGGTCGCGTCACGATCGACGCCGGCCGCCGCGAGGTCCGGATCGGCGACACGCCGGTCGAGCTCACGACGAAGGAGTTCGACCTGCTGAAGTTCCTCGCCGAGCGGCCCGGCCTGGCCATGTCGCGCCAGCAGATCCTCGACGGCGTGTGGGGCTACGACTGGTTCGGGGATGCGCGGACCGTGGACGTCCACATCGCCCAGGTGCGCAAGAAGCTCGGCGACGCCCTCGTCATCGACACGGTGCGGGGCATCGGCTACCGCCTCGAGTCGTCGCGCGCCGCCGGCGCATGACGCCGGCCCCCGGGCCGACCGCACGGCCCCGGCGGCGCCTCCGCACCCGGCTGCTCGTCGCGATGGTCGCCATCGCGTTCGGCGTGCTGGTGGTCGCGGCCGTCGGCGCAGGCGCGATCGCCCGCTCCACCGCCGCGTCCGCCGCGGTGGCCAACCTCAAGAAGGAGGCGCCCGGCGTCGCCAACGAGGTCGAGCTGCTCGGCCGCCAGTTCCGCCAACGGCGACCGAGCACGAACTCCGAGGCGCTCTGCCGGGTCATCGCCGGCGTGCTCCGCATCTCGGGCACGAGCGTCGTCGTCGTCACGGCGAACGGCACCGTCGAGGAGAGCGTCGCGCCGCTCCTCGGCAGCACGTGCGCGAACCAGGGCAACGTGCAGCTCCCCCGCGACCTCCAGCCCAGCGACCTCGACGTCGACCTGCTGCTCGTCGGCCAGCAGTCCTCCGGGGTCGTGAACGGCACCGCGTTCGTCGCCGACCCCCTGCCGCCCGTGGGCGCGATCACGCCCGTCGTCGTCCTGACGCAGGGCGTCGAGACCCAGCCGCTCGGCCGGGCCGGGCCGTACCTGCTGCTCACCGGCGCGATCGCGCTCATCGTCGCCGGCCTCGTCTCCGCGTACCTCGCGCGTCGGCTCACGAAGCCGATCGCCGCCATGCGCGACACCGCGCAGCGCATCGCTGCCGGCGACCTCTCCGCGCGCGTCTCCGTCACCGACGGCCCCGACGACGAGCTGCAGAGCCTCGCCCGCAGCCTCGACGCCATGGCGGCCGAGCTCGAGACGGCCCGGGGCCACGAGCGCGCCTTCCTGCTCTCGGTCTCCCACGACCTCCGCACGCCGCTCACGTCCATCCGCGGCTACGCCGACGCCATCCGAGACGGCCTCGTCGACGACCCGGACGAGCGGGCGCGGGCTGGGTCGATCATCGCCGCCGAGGCGCGCCGGCTCGAGCGCCTCGTGGCCGACCTGCTCGACCTGGCGCGCCTCGACGCGCACCAGTTCTCGCTCAACCCGCAGCACGTGGACGCACGCGACGTCGTCTACGACGCCGTCGCCGGGTTCGTGCCGTCGGCCCGCGACTGGGGCCTGCGCCTCGAGGTCGTGCGCGGCGACCCGACGCCGGCCGACGTCGACCCGGAGCGCCTGGCCCAGATCACCGCCAACCTCGTCGAGAACGCCCTCAAGTACGCCCGCAGCGCGGTGCGCGTCGGGGTTGACCGTCGCGACGGTCAGGTCGAGGTGCGCGTCGACGACGACGGGCCAGGGATCCCCGCCGCGGACCGCGACCGGGTGTTCGAGCGGCTCTACACGGCACGCGGCGCACCGGGCCGGAAGGTCGGGACCGGGATCGGGCTCGCCATCGTGCACGAGCTCGCCGGCGCGATGGGCGGCGGCGCCGCCGTGCAGCCGCTCGATCCGGGCGGGACGCGCTTCACCGTCACCATCCCGGCCTGACCGGGCCGGCGCCGCCGATCGGCGACGCGCGGGGAGACGGGCTCGCCGACGCGTCCGAGCCGGCCGATCGCCCCGCTGCGCTCGCCCGGCTGACACCGGCGTGCGCCTGCCCTCAGAGGGCGTGCACCTCGACGCGCTCGTCGTGGCCGTCCCAGTGGACCCGGCCCTCGGCCGGCGGCTCGATCTCTCGGCGGATCATCGCCAGGGCGACGACCCGATCGGTGTCCGGATCGGTCGCAGCGCTGGTCACGACACCGCGCTCGCGTCCGTCGAAGACGACGGCGGCGCCGGCTGGCGGCACCGTCGCCCCGGCCACGTCGAGCCGCCGAAGGTACCGGTTGACGTGGCCGCGCGTGTCGATGCGGCACACGAGCTCCTGCCCGACGAAGCAGCCCTTCGTGAAGGACACCGCGTCGCGCTCGAGGAACGCCTCCTGGGGGATGGTGGCGTCGTCGACGTCCACGCCGAGGCGCGGCACGCCGGCCTCGATGCGGAACGCCTCGAATCGCGCCGCAGTCCAGCGGGGGACGTCGGCCGGCAGCGCGGCAAGCACCGCCGCCACCGCCTCCTGCGGCCCGAGCAGGTCGGTGCCCGTCGCGTCGCCCCAGCGGGTCGGGAGCACCCGCACGCCCGCCGGCGCCTCGACCTCGACCCCGACGAGCGACACGAGCCCCGTCGTCGCCGTGCGGTCCTCGAGCTCGACCTTCACCCGGATCCGAAAGCGCGTGAGCGCGGCCGCGAGTCGAGGCGCGTACGCCGCGTCGGTGTCGAGCCACCACTCGTCGCCGACCCGCAGCGCCCGCAGGGCGACGTCGAGCTTGCCTTGCGGGGTGAGCAGCAGCGTCGGGACGGCGGCACCGTCGACGACGGGGTCGAGGTCCTGGGACACGAGGCTCTGGAGGAACGACGTCGCGTCCGGCCCGCGGGCAACGACCAAGCCGTGCGGGGAGCGGTCGGCGGCGAAGCGGGTCACGACGCGACGAGCCGGTCGAGACCACGGGCCGCGGCCGCCGCGGTGAGGAGGGCCCTCGCCTTGTTGGCGCACTCGAGGTCCTCGTCGGCGGGGTCGGAGTCCGCCACGATGCCCGCCCCGGCCTCGACGCTTGCCCGCCCGTCGGGACCCCACACCATCGTCCGGATGGCGATCGCGGTGTCGAGGTTCCCCGAGAAGTCGAGGTACCCGACGACGCCGGCGTACGGGCCGCGCTTGACCGGTTCGAGCTCGTCGATGATCTCCATCGCGCGCACCTTCGGCGCGCCGCTGACGGTCCCGGCAGGGAACGTGGCCCGCAGCACGTCGACCGCGCTCGCCCCGTCGGCGAGCACGCCCGACACCTGGCTCGTCATGTGCATGACGTGCGAGTAGCGCTCGAGCGTCATCAGCTCGTCGACCTGCTCGGTGCCGTACCGGACGACGCGCCCGACGTCGTTGCGAGCGAGGTCGAGGAGCATGACGTGCTCGGCCCGCTCCTTCGGGTTCTCGGACAGCTCGGCCGCGAGACGCCGGTCGTGCTCCGCGGTGCGGCCGCGGAAGCGGGTGCCGGCGATCGGGCGGCTGATCACCCGACCATCGAGCACCTGGACCATCGGCTCGGGCGACGACCCGACGAGGGTCACGGCCGGGTGCCGCACGAGGTACATGTAGGGCGACGGGTTGACCTGGCGGAGCACGCGGTACACGTCGAAGGGGTCGACGGGGTCCTCGAGGTCGAAGCGCTGGGCGAGCACGACCTGGAAGATGTCGCCCGCCAGGATGTACTCGCGCGCCACGTCGACCGCGTCGCGGTACTGGCCCCCGGGCATCGACGAGCGCACGGCGGGCAGCGCGATCGGCGCGTCGGCCGGCGGCGGCGACGGGACGTACGGCAGCGGCCGCGCGAGGTCGTCGACGAGCGCGTCGAGGCGCGCCGCGGCCGCGTCGTACGCGGCGTCGACGTCCGGCTCGGCGTCGAGGAACACGTTCTCGATGAGGTAGAGCCGTTGGCGGAGATGGTCGAACGCGGTGACGTGGCCCGTGAGCGACAGCACGGCGTCGGGCAGCCCGAGGTCGTCGGGTGGCACGGCCGGGAGGTGCTCCACCTCGCGCACGACGTCGTAGCCGAGGTACCCGACGACCCCACCGTGGAAGGGCGGGAGGTCCTCGAGCTGGGGCGCGTGATACGCGGCGAGCAGCCCCTCGAGCGCGGCGAGCGCGCCCCGGTCGAGCGGCACCCCGGCCGGGGGTGCCCCCTCGTCGACGGCGACGTGGCGGCCGCGGGCGACGAGCGTCAGCGCCGGGTCGCGCCCGAGGAACGAGAAGCGCCCCCAGCGCTCGGCGTGCTCGACCGACTCGAGCAGGAACCCCGGGCGACCGCCGGGGTCGGCGCCAACGAGCTTCACGAACGCCGACACCGGCGTCTCGAGGTCGGCGAGCACCTCCCGCCACACGGGCACGACGCGGTGGCGGGCGGCCAGGCTCCGGAAGTCGTCGCGGGAGGGCCGGACGCCCTCGGACGTCACGTCGGCTCGCCGCCGAAGCGCCGGTAGAAGCAGCTGACCGCGCCCGTGTGGCAGGCCCCCTCGCCTTCCTGGTCGACGAGGAAGAGCAGCACGTCGCCGTCGCAGTCGTAGTAGGCCTCGCGGACCCACTGCCGGTTCCCCGACGTGTCGCCCTTCGGCCACAGCTCCTGGCGGCTCCGGCTCCAGAAGACGGTGCGTCCCTCGGTGAGCGTGCGCCGCAACGACGCCTCGCTCATCCAGGCGAACATCAGCACCTGGCGTGTGGCAGCGTCCTGCACGATCGCCGGCACGAGCCCGTCGGCGTTCCATCGAATCTCAGCGAGGTCCTCATCGCGGACCGTCACCGGCGTCACGGTCGGCGGCATCACGGGCGAGCGTAGCGCCGGCCCCCTGCGATCCCGGGCCGAAAACGGCAACGCGCGAGACTCCGGCCAGGATGACGGGGCTGCCGGACGCACCACGCGCACCGCGGCGACCGACGACGCTGCGTCACGGTGCCGACCTCCGCGTCGACGACTGGTACTGGCTGCGAGACCGCGACGATCCCGCGGTGCGCGCGCACCTCGAAGCAGAGAACGCCTACACGGATGCGGTCCTCGGTCATCTCGCGGCGACCCGGGACACCGTGTTCGAGGAGATCCGTCGTCGCGTCGTCGAGACCGACGTGAGCGCACCCGTGCGACGCGGCGACTACGTGTACTTCACCCGCACCATCGCGGGCGAACAGTACGCGTGGCACTGCCGCCAGCCGGTCGGGCGCCGCGCACCGACGCCGGACGACCTCCCCGGCGGCGCGCCCGACGAAGAGATCGTCCTCGACGAGAACGCCCGCGCCGCCGACGGGTACTTCGCGCTCCGGGGATTCGCGGTCTCGCCCGACCAGAACCGGCTGGCGTTCTCAATCGACCGGACGGGGGGCGAGCTGGGAACACTCGGCTTCCGCGACCTGCACTCGGGGGCCGACCTGTCCGACGAGATCCCGCAGACCTATTACGGGCTCGCCTGGGCGGACGACGAGACGATCTTCTACGTCCGGCCCGACGCCGCCCTCCGCCCGTACCAGGTGTGGCGCCACACCCTCGGCACGGCCGTCGAGCAGGACGCGCTCGTTTTCGAGGAGGCCGACGAGCGGTTCTACGTCTCGGTGCGCCGCGCCCGGTCCGGTGGTGCGCTCGTCATCGACACCGAATCGAAGACGACGACCGAAGCGTGGCTCGTCGACCCCGCCCGCCCCGCCGGTCCGCCGACGCTCGTCGCTTCTCGGGAGGCCGACGTCGACTACCGCGTCGATCACCAGCGCGGACCCGACGGCGGCCGGCTCATCATCGTCACGAACGCCGACGGCGCCGTGAACTTCCAGATCATGACGGCCGACGTGGCGCAGCCGGGCCGCGCCGCCTGGCGAGTGCTCGTCCCCCACCGCGACGACGTGCGCATCGAGCGCGCCGACGCCTTCGCGGGCCATCTCGTGGTCTCCGAGCGCGTCGACGGGCTGGCGCGCGTCCGCGCCCTCGACCTGACCTCGGGCGAAGCGCGCGTGCTGCGCACGGGCGACGACGTCGCCACCACCTGGCTCGGGGCGACGCCCGACTACGACACGGCAACGATCCGTGTCGTCGCCACGTCACTGGTCGTCCCCACGACCGACTACGACGTGGACCTCGCGACCGGCGGGGCGGCGCTCGTGAAGCGCCAGCACGTGCCGGGCTACGACCCGGCTGACTTCGAATCCGAGCGACTGTGGGCGCACGCCGACGACGGCACCGCCGTCCCGATCTCCGTCGTGCGACCCCGCGGGGCGCCCCACGACGGCTCCGGCCCGCTCGTCCTCTACGGGTACGGCGCCTACGAGATCTCCATCGACCCCACGTTCTCGATCAGCCGGTTGAGCCTCCTCGCGCGTGGCGCGTCCTATGCCATCGCACACATCCGGGGCGGCGGCGAGCTCGGGCGACGCTGGTACGAGGACGGGAAGCTGGACCGGAAGCGCAACACGTTCACCGACTTCGTGTCGTGTGCCCGGCACCTCGTCGCCGAGGGCTACGCCGCCGCGTCGCAGACGGTGGCCCGGGGTGGCAGCGCCGGCGGCCTGCTCATGGGCGCGGCGCTGAACCTCGCACCGACCCAGTGGCGTGGCGTGGTCGCCGAAGTGCCGTTCGTCGACTGCCTCACGACGATGCTCGACGCGTCCCTGCCGCTCACCATCACGGAGTGGGACGAGTGGGGCGACCCGGCGACCGACGACACCCTCTACCGGTACATGAAGGGCTACTCGCCGTACGACAACGTCGCGACGCTCCCCTACCCGACGGTCCTCGCGACGGCGGGCGTCAACGATCCACGGGTGCAGTACTGGGAGCCCGCGAAGTGGGTCCAGCGGCTCCGGACCGCGACGACGGGCGACGCGCCGATCCTGTTGAAGACCGAGCTGGACGCCGGCCACCACGGCCCGAGCGGTCGTTACGACGCGTGGCGCGAGGAGGCCTTCGTGCTCGCGTTCGTGCTCGACGTGCTCGGCCTCGTCTGACGCCGCGACGGGCGCGTCCGTCGCGCGCCATCGCCGGATCCGGGGCGCGTCACGGGCCCACTACGCGACGAGGCTGACCCCCAGGGCGAGCAGCCCCAGCCAGATCGCACCGGCCACGGCGAAACGCAGCTCGGTCCTCCTCGCGATCGGGCGACCGCGGAACCGCTCTCGGTAGAGGACACCGACGACCGCGAGACCACCTCCGACCACGACGAGCGGGATCGCGAGCCCGGTGCGAACGGGCACGTTGGGCAGCGTGCGGCGGAGCAGCACGGCTCCGATCGCCGCGAACGCCAGCCCGCTGCGCTCCCACGCCAACTCGACCCGCTCGCCGCGCGGTGGCCGGCCAGCCGGGATGCCCCGCGGCTCGGCGTCGGCGGTCACGACGGGACGTTGCCGATGGCGGCCAGCACGACGGCGAGGAGGCCGACGACGACGACGCCGGCGGTGACCACGAGCGCGACGCGTGACCGGACGATCGGCTCGCCGGTCTCGATGGCGTGCTCGTTGAGCGACCACGTGCGGTACGAGGCGGCGGCCGACCAGATGCCGAGGATGATGAGCGGCAGCCCGACAACACGCCGCCCGCCGGCGAACCCGAAAGGCGGCAGCAGCTGGCTGATCGCGAGGCCGGCGGTGGTGAGGGCGAGCGACGTGCGGATCCACGCGAGCAGAGTGCGCTCGTTCGCGTACGACAGCGCGGGGTTGACCTCGCCGGGCTGAGGCGCCGCGCTCACGGCGCGACGGTGGCGCTGGCGATCGCCTCCACCCCCTGCAGCCGGGCCTCCAGCTCGCCGGACAGGTGGTGGCGGGCCGCGAGGAAGTCCGGCGAGTTGTAGCTGACCCAGGTCCCGCCCGCGTCGTCGGCCGAGATCAGGATCTTCAAGGGCAGGTCGAGCGCGGCGAGCGGTGCCTCGACCATGACGGGCGTGCCCGCCGCGGGGCTGCCGAAGAGCACGAGCTTCGTGTCGGGCATCTCGAGGCCGGCCTTCTCCGCCTCACCGCTGTGGTCGACCACGTCGAACAGCTTCAGGCCCTTCTCATCCAGCAGGCCCTTCAGTCGCTCGAGCGTCTCAGCGGTCGACCGTGGGCTGGCCTTCGTCACGACGCCGTCGGTCGTCCCTGCTCCGTGGAGGGTCACGGGCTCCCCTTTCGATTGCCGATGCCAGATGATGTCGCCCCGGGCTGCCCCGCGGGGAGACCGCGTAGCCTCCGCGGGTGCCCGCGCCCACCCCCGTCATGCTCGTGACCGAGGACGGGCACACGCTCGAGGCGGAACTAGCGACGGCCGAGGACGCACGCGTGGCGATGGTGCTGTGCCACCCCCACCCGACCTACGGCGGGACGATGCGCTCGATCGTCATCGGCGCGCTCTTCGCCGCGCTGCCCGCCGAGGGCGTCACGTGCCTGCGCTTCAACTTCCGGGGGGTCGAGGGCAGCGGGGGTGCGTTCGACGAGGGGCGCGGCGAGCGGCTCGACGTCGCCGCGGCGATCGGCGCGCTCGCCGAGCAGGCGGGCGGGACGCTGCCGCTCCTCCTCACCGGCTGGTCGTTCGGCGCCGATGTGGCCCTCTCGGTGCTCGACGCGCGGGTCGCGGCGTGGCTCGCCATCGCGCCGCCGCTCCAGTTCCTGGCCGATGCCGGGGCGGTCGGCGCCGACCCCCGCCCGAAGTCGCTCGTGCTCGCCGCCCACGACGAGTTCCGTCCCCCCGACGAGGTCGCGGCGGTGGTGGCGGCGTGGCAGGCGACGGACGTGACCGTGATCGGTGGCGCGAGCCACTTCTTCGTCGGGCGCACGGACGAGGTGGTCGCCCGCGCCCGTGCCGTGGCGGACGCGCTCGCGTCGGGGGTGTGAAGCGGCGCTAGTGGGCGGCCGGCACCGGGGCGAACCCGTGCCGGTCTAAGAAGGCGTGGCGGCGCTCGACGGCGCTGCGCCACCGGGCGAGGTGGCCCTCGAAGGTGCGACGGTCCCCGTCCTCGAAGGCGTGGTCGAGGGCGTCGAACGCCTCGTCCTCGCTGTCGAGGAGCTCGCGGTACCGCCGCAGGAACGAATCGTCGATCGTCGCCGCCTCGTCCACGCGTCCCCCTTTGGCTCGGCTCTCCCGGACCGTACCCCCGCGGCGGGCGCGCTTCACGGGGCGACTCGGTCGAGGGCCTCGGCCAGGGAGAACCGGCCCTCGTAGAGGGCCCGGCCCACCACCGCGCCGTCGAGGCGCCGCCCGCCCGTCTCGAGCCGGGCGAGCGCGTCGAGGTCCTCCAGGCGCCCGACGCCCCCGCTGGCGATGACGGGCCGGTCGGTCGCGTCGAGGACCCCGCGGAGCTGGTCGAGCGCCGGGCCCTCCATGGTCCCGTCCCGCCCGATGTCGGTGACGACGAGCGCCGCCACGCCGACCGCGTGGAGCCGCCGCACGTGGGTCAGCAGGTCCTCCCCGCTGGCCTCCGTCCAGCCGGCCGTGGCGAGCTCGGTGCCGCGCGCGTCGAGGCCCACGGCGACGCGCCCGGGGTGGGCCGCGCACAGCTCTTCGACGAAATCCGGCTGCTCGACCGCCGCGGTGCCGATGACGATCCGCGCCGCGCCCGCCAGGAGCAGCGCCCGAGCGGCGTGCAGACTCCGGACACCGCCGCCCGCCTGGACGAGGCACGGGACCGCGGACGCGATGGCGTCGACGACCGCGAGGTTCGCCGGCTCACCGGTGCGCGCCGCGTCGAGGTCGACGACGTGGATCCACGCCGCGCCGGCCGAGGCGAAGGAGCGGGCCACGGCGACCGGGTCGTCGGCGTAGACCGTCTCCGCGGCGAAGTCGCCCCGCAGGAGGCGCACGGCCCGGCCGGCGCGCACGTCGATCGCCGGGTAGACGTGCAGCACCCGCTACAGCGTGCCCTTGGTCGAGGGCACGGC
>JBPYDT010000158.1:0-15680 GCA_051986275.1 Acidimicrobiia bacterium
TTGATGAGCCCCCGCTCCTCGAGCGTCCGCAGCTCGCGGTAGACATGGCTCGGCGTGACGTTCCAGAACCGAGCGAGCCCGCGCTCGACGCGCTGGAGCACGTCCCAGCCGGTCATCGGTCCGTCGCAGAGGAACCCGAGCACCGACCCTTGGGTGGCGTTGAGCCCTGCCGGCATTGACACTCCCTAGTGGAAGGTTAGAGTAGCACCGATCTTCCCTAAGGGAAGGAGCGGGATGGACGGCCGGACGGTCGATGAGGTCGTGGCGCTCGTCGAGGCCGACGGCTACGCCGTGATCCCGAGCGCCATCGCTCCCGACCAGGTGGCGTGGGCGCGCGCCGAGCTCACCCGGCTTGTCGACGAGACGCCCGTCGGACGAGACGACTTCGAGGGCCGCCGGACGCGGCGCGTGTACGCGCTGTTCGCCAAGACGCGGGCGCTTGACGCGCTCGCGCTGCACCCGGCCGTCCTCGGGGTGCTCGACCGTGTCCTCGGCCACTATCAGCTCAGCGCGCCGGCGGGCATCTCGATCGGGCCAGGGGAGGTCGCGCAGGCGCTCCACCCGGACGACGCGATCTACCCGGTGCCCCGCCCGCATCCCGAGCTCGTCGTCAACGTCATGTGGCCGCTGCAGGACTTCACCGAGGAGAACGGCGCGACGCGGATCGTCGCCGGCAGCCACCGCTGGACCGACGAGCGGCCCGACGGGAGCACGCCGACGGTCAGCGTCGAGATGCCGGCCGGGACCGCGCTCGTGTACTCGGGCCAGGTGTGGCACGGCGGGGGGGCGAACCGCACCGACGAGAGCCGCCTCGGCGTCGTGCTCCACTACGGCGCCTCGTGGCTGCGCCCCGTCGAGAACCACGTGCTCGCGGTGCCGCCCGCCCAGGCGCGCGAGCTGCCGGTGCGCCTGCAGGAGCTGCTCGGCTACAACGTGCGTCCGCCGTTCCTGGGCTACGTCGACGGGCGCCACCCGCGCGCCCTGCTCGAGCGCCAGGCCGTCACCTGAGGGCGCGAAACCCCACCCGGCACTTCGCCCGGCGCGGTCCGCTCCGCGAGGTTGCCTCGGGTCACGGCCCTTCGTAGGTTTCGCTCGTGCGCGCCAAGGACCTCGTCGCTCGAATCGGGACGGGCCTCCACCGCGGCATGTACGACGCGAGCGGTGGGCGCCTCGGCGGCCGGGGCGCGGGTATGCCGGTCGTGGAGCTCACGACGGTCGGTCGCAAGAGCGGGAAGCGGCGCGTGACGATGCTCACGTCGCCGCTCCAGGACGGCGACGACGTGGTCGTCGTCGCCTCTTACGGCGGGGACGACCGGCACCCCGCGTGGTTCCTTAACCTGCGGGACCACCCGGACGTCGAGCTCACGATGCACGGGACGAAGCGGCGGGTGCGGGCCCGGATCGCGTCCGCCGACGAGAAGGAGACGCTGTGGCCCCGGATCGTGGCCCACGCCCCGGGCTACGGGAAGTACCAGGAGCGCACGACCCGCGACATCCCCGTGGTCGTCCTGGAGCCCCGGCCCTAGCGCTGCCTGGCGCCGACGGATTGGGTACCTTCCGAGCACGGCGCCGTGCGGCGCCGCCACCCGGGCCCCAGGAGGTGCCTCATGCGCGGATCGGTCTCGCCGTGACGGTCGGCCACCCGCTCGACATGCTCGCCCCGGACGAGGTGACGCGCGCCGTCGAGCTCCTGCGGTCGAAGGGCCACCTCGGCGAGGACGCGACGATCGTGCACGCCGTCCTCGACGAGCCCGACAAGCAGGTGGTGCTCGGGTTCAAGGCGGGGGACCCCGTCGACCGTGCCGTGCGCGTGCTGGCCGCGCCCGGACCGGGCCTCCAGCTCGTCGAGGCGATCGTGTCGGTGACGGCCGGCGAGGTGCGCGACGTGCGCACCTACGAGGGCATGCGCCCGGCGCTGCTGTTCGGCGAGTCGCTCGACGCCATCCTCAAGCTGCCCGAGCACCCCGACTGGGTGGCGGCGCTGCGCCGGCGGGGCATCGAGGACATGGCGCAGGTGCAGATCGATCCGTGGCCGGCCGGGAACTTCGGCCTCGACCTCGAGGAGGGGCGGCGGATCTCGCGCTGCATCGCGTTCCTGCGCGACGCGCCGACGGACAACGGGTACGCCAAGCCGATCGAGGGCCTGGTGGCGTTCTTCGACATGGGTGCGGGCGAGGTGATCGAGGTGCAGGACCGGGGCGTCGTGCCGATCCCGCCCGAACGGGGCGGCTACCTCCCCGACGACGTCGGCGCGATGCGGACCGACCTGCGGCCCCTCGAGATCACCCAGCCGGAGGGCCCGAGCTTCGAGGTCGACGGGAACGCCGTGCGGTGGCAGCGCTGGTCGTTCCGCGTGGCGTTCGACCCGTACGAAGGCCTGGTGCTCCACACCGTCGACTATCACGAGGACGGCCAGGTGCGGCCGGTGCTCTACCGGGCGTCGATCTCGGAGATGGTCGTCCCGTACGGCGACCCGGGCCCCGGGCACGGCTGGAAGAACGCGTTCGACGCGGGGGAGTGGGGCCTGGGGCGCTTGGCGAACTCGCTCACGCTCGGCTGCGACTGCCTCGGCGTCATCCACTACTTCGACGCGATGCTCGTGAACGAGCAGGGCGTCCCGTACACGCTCGAGAACGCCATCTGCATGCACGAGGAGGACTACGGGATCCTCTGGAAGCACCACGACCTGCAGGGCGACACGAGCGAGGTTCGCCGCTCCCGGCGCCTCGCCGTGAGCTTCATCGCGACCGTCGGGAACTACGAGTACGGCTTCTACTGGTACTTCTACCTGGACGGCAACATCCAGCTCGAGGTGAAGCTGACCGGGATCGTCTCCACGATGGCGATCGAGCCGGGCACGACCCCGGACTTCGCCAACGTGATCGCACCCGGGCTCGCTGCGCCCCATCACCAGCACATGTTCAACGCGCGCCTCGACCTCGACGTCGACGGGACGGCCAACACGGTGTACGAGGTCGAGGCGGAGCCCATCCCGACGGGCCCGGACAACCCGATGGGCAACGCGTTCCGGGAACGGGCGACGCGCCTGGCGACCGAATCCGAGGCCCAACGGGACGCGCTCGGGGCACGCAGCCGTCACTGGCGGATCGTGAACCAGACGTCGACGAACCGGCTCGGCCAGCCGGTCGGCTACCGGCTGCTCCCGACGATGTCGACGCCGACGCTGCTCGCCCAGCCCGAGTCGAGTGTGGCGCACCGCGCCGCGTTCGCTCGTCACAACCTCTGGGTGACGCCGTACGAGCGGGAGGAGCGGCGCGCCGCGGGCGAGTTCCCCAACCAGCACGCCGGCGACGACGGGCTGCCCGCGTGGACGAGCGCCGACCGCCCGATCGCCGACCGCGACGTCGTGTGCTGGTACAGCTTCGGCGTGACGCACTTCGTCCGGCCCGAGGACTGGCCGGTCATGCCGGTGGAGTACGCCGGGTTCGTGCTCAGCCCGATCGGGTTCTTCGAGCGCAATCCGGCGCTCGACGTCCCGCCCTCGCACACCGCCCACTGCGAGGCGGAGCCGGCCTCGGCGTGACCGCGGCGTCGTGAGCGGTCGGGAGCCGCGCGGCGCCGGTCGAGCCGACGAGGAGGTGCTGCCGGGCGGCGTCGGGAACGCCGGGCAGGTGGTGCGCGTCGGGCAGTACGTGCTCCGACCGACGAGCGCCCACACCCCGGCGATCCACGCGCTGCTGCGACACGTCCGCGCCGCCGGGTTCGACGGCGTGCCCGAGGTCGTCGGCGTCGACCCCGACGGTCGCGAGCGGCTCGTGTACATCGACGGAGACGTGCCCTACTTGCCGTACCCGGCGTGGTCGCTCACCGACGACGCGTTGGCGTCCATGGCCGCGCTGCTCCGCCGATACCACGAGGCGGCGGCCGGGTTCGTCGCCCCGCCCGGCGTGACCTGGAGCGACGAGCTCGCCGACCCCGCGGGCGGCGCGCTCGTCTGCCACAACGACGTCTGTCCCGAGAACGTGGTGTTCCGCGACGGCGTGGCCGTCGCGCTGCTCGATTTCGAGTTCGCGGCGCCGGGACGGCCGCTCTACGACCTGAGCCAGCTCGCGAAGATGAACGTCCCACTCGACACGCCCGAGGACGCCCTCCGCACGCGGGGCTACGCGCCCGACCCGTTCACCCGGCTCCGGGTCGTGGCCGACGCGTACGGGCTCCCGCCAGGCCGTGCCGAGTTCCTGGCTGTCCTCGCTGGGTCCATGGACCCCGTCGGCGGGCTCGTCGAGCGGCGCGTCGCGCGCGGCGAGCCCGCGTTCATCGAGATGTGGGAGCAGATGGGCGGGCGCGCCCGCTACGAGCGCCGCCAGGCCTGGTTCGAGGCGCACCGCGTCCGCTTCGCCGACGCGCTCGGCTGACGACGCGCGGCGGTCAGGGCTGCTGGACGGGGCGCGCCGTCCGGGGCTACACAAGATCGGCCGTCGAGCCCCAGGTCGGGGTGTTCATGGCGCTAGCACGGGGTCCCGACGGCCCGTCGCTCCCCGTGCCCGTGCGCCGACGGCCAGCAGACCAGGCGGAAACGAAAGAGGTGCGATGTCTCATCGACCACAGCACCGGGGGACAGGGTGGATCGTCACCTCGGCGATCCTGCTGATCCTCGCTGGCGCGAACATTCTGATCAACGGGCTCTGGGCGCTGCACGCCAACGCGGCGATCTCGAACAGCCCGAATTTGAAGGACACGTTGCTGTTCAGCAGCGGCAACCTCAATACCTGGGGTTGGATCTACACGATCGTCGGCGGGGTGATCGTCCTGGCTGGGCTCGGGGTGTTCTTCCGAGCCACCTGGGCGGTCGTCACCGGCATGCTCGCCGCGATGGTCGGAATCGTGATGGCGTTCTTCTGGCTCTTCACGCCGTACTGGCCCGACGCGCTGATCTCGATCCTGCTCGCCGGCGTCGTGATCTACGGCCTCGGCTCGTACGGGTTGGGGGACGAGACGGCCGCGGCCTGAGCGTTCGGGCGCCTGGACCGGCGGGCGGGCCGGTCCGGGCGCGCCGGGCCGAGGACGGGCAAGTCCGCCGACGGTGGCGTCGTCGTCGGCTCGACACGACTCCGGTACGGTTCGCGCATGCCCGAGAGCCAGCACGTCGAGCAGGTGTGGGAGACCCCGCCGCTCGACGAGATCCCGAAGCTGAGCCGTGCGCACGTCGAGGCGATGGAGCAGAGCGACGACGACGTGGTCTGGCAGCAGGCGGGCATGCACCACGTGCTGCTCCGCACCGTCGGGCGCACGACGGGCCAGGAGCACCAGGTGGCGCTCCCGACGTGGCGCGACCCGTCGGGGCGGCGCGTCGTCGTCGCGTCCTTCGCCGGCGCGGAGCAGCACCCGCACTGGTACCGCAACCTCGAGGACCGCGACGCCAACCCGGAGGTGTTCGTCCGCGTCCAGGGCGGGCAGTACTGGTCGGTGCCCGTGATCCTCACCGACGACGAGTACGACGAGATGTGGGCGTCGCTGGTCGCCGACCGCGCCTGGTACCAGCACTACCAGGACAAGACGGACCGACGGATCCCGCTCGTCGCGCTCCCTGAGACGCGGCCCGCCTGAGCTACGCGAACGTCGGGCGGCTGCGCGGCCGGCCGCCGGGCCCGCTGTACGCGAGCCCGTAGCCCGGCTCGACGTCGAAGCGCACCGGCTCGAGGCCGCCCCGCGCGCGCTGCCAGGCGTCGAGGAGCGCGTCCTCCGCGGCGTAGTCGAAGGGGTCGGTGAGCACGCGCTCCTCCGTCTCGCCCGGCGCGACGGGGTGCGCCGCGAGCCACCGCGCCGTGTCGGCGACCGCCCGCCGGGCCGGCACCACGTCGCGGTACCCGAGCGCCGTCTTCAGCCGGGTGAGGTCGAGCACGCGGTGGGTCGGCGACGGCTGGGTCAGGAGCGGGCGCGCCGGGACGGCGAGGTCCCACGGCAGCGACACGAGCTCGAGCTCGTGGCCGAGGGCGCCGCACACGAGCTCGACGACCTGGCGGATCGTCAGCACCTCCTCATCGCCCGCGTTGAACACCTGGCCGGCCGCGTCCTCGCGACGGTCGACGCCGAGCAGCACGGCGTGGGCCAGGTTCACCGTGTAGCCGTGGTGGTGGAGCGTGAGCCCGTCGTCGGGGACGACGAGGCGGGTCCGGCCGTCGAGCACGCGCCGCACGATCGACCACTCGCGGGGCACGAGCTGGTACGGGCCGTACGCGTACGGGTAGCGGAAGTGCACCGCGCCGGGATGGTGCTCGAAGACCTGCTCCTCGGTGCGGGCCACCCGGTAGCCCTTCTCGTCCTCGGCCGGGTCCTGCACGGTGGGGCCGTCCTCGCCGATCGGGACGGGCAGCCCGGGCGGGTCGTACAGCGCCGGGTTCATCCAGCCCCGGTGCGCCGGGACGCCACCCACCGACACGAGGTGTCCGGTCGCGCCGCGGGTCAGCTCCGCGACGCGGCGCAGCCGTCCGTACATGGCGACGACCACGTCGAAGGTGCGGCCGGTGAGCGCGCCCGCGAGGTCGCCCGCGTCGTACGGGTCGTGGTGCAGGTGCGCCACCGACGCGGGCGTCTCGGCCCGCTCGTGGTCGCCGCGGTGCAGGATCGTGACGTCGTAGCCCCGGAGCACGAGGCCGTGGACGATCCAGATTCCGGTCGGGCCGGTCCCGCCGACGACGAGGGCCCGGGGCGCCACTCAGTCCTCCCGCGGATGCGTGAAGCGGGTGCGGTAGGCGCGGATGTACTCCTGCACCTCGGGCGTCCGGCCGGCGATCGTCTGGTTGCGGTTCTCCATCGCCAACGCGGCGGCGAGCGTCGGCGTGTCGACGTTGTGCCAGAACACCTCCTTGGTGAGGACGAGGCCGGTCGCGGTGAAGGCCGCGACGCCGCGGGCCAGGTCGAGGGCCGCGTCGTCCAGCTCGCCGTCGGGGACGAGGCGCGTCACGAGACCGATCCGCTCGGCCTCACCCGCGTCGACCTCGCGGCCCGTGACGATCATGTCGAGGGCGCGCCCGGCGCCGACCAGGCGTGGCAGCAGGTAGCTGATGCCGATGTCGGTGCCGGTGAGCCCGGTGCGGATGAACGCCGAGCAGAAGCGGGCCGAGCGGGCGGCGAGCCGCAGGTCGGCGGCGCACGCGAGCGCCAGCCCGCCGCCGTACGCCGCGCCGTGCACCGCGGCGACCACGATCTGCGGGGTCTGGCGGACGTGCTGGGTGAGGTTGGCGATGAACTCCTGGAAGCCCACTCCGACGCGGGCGTGCGGGTGCTCGCCTGGCGTCGGCGTCGGACCCCAGTCCTGGAGGTCGAGGCCCGAGGAGAACCCCTTCCCGGCGCCGCGCAGGATCACGACGCGCGTGTCGGCGTCGCCGCCCACCTCGTCGAGCGCGTCGTGGAGGCGGGCGACGAGCTCGTGGTCCATCGCGTTGAGGCGCTCCGGGCGGTTCAGCGTGATGCGGGCGAGGTGCGCCTCGGGCCGCTCCACGAGGACGACGGGCATGCGATCTCCTCGGATCAGCGGGGCACCAGGCCGCCGTCGGCGATCAGGACCTGCCCGGTGACGAAGCTCGCCGCGTCCGAGCAGAGGAACAGCGCCGGGCCGACCATCTCGTCGGGGGTCGCGGCGCGGCGGAGGTACGCGGCGCGCTTCATGCGCTCCTGGGACGCCTCGTCGAGATGGTCGACCATGTCGGTGAGCACGGTGCCCGGGGCGAGCGCGTTCACGCGGATCCCAGCCTCGGCGAACTCGGCAGCCCACGACCGCGTGAAGGAGTGGAGCGCGGCCTTGGCCGCGCAGTAGGTCGCGGTGAACGTCGAGAACAGGAACGCGCCGGCCGACAGCACGTTGAGGACCGCGGCCGCCGGGCTGGCCTTGAGGTGGGGGAGCGCGGCCTCGACGAGGAACACCGGCCCCCGCAGGTTGACGTCCATCGACTTGGCGTACGCCTCCGGGGAGAAGGCCCCGAGGTCCTCGCGCAGCGCCGTCGCCGCGTTGTTGACGACGATGTCGAGGCGCCCGAACTCGTCGACCGTGCGGTCGACGAGCGCCCGGACGGCGGCGAGGTCGCCCATATGGGTCGGCACGCCGAGCCCGGACGCGCCCGCCGCCCGGAGCGCGGCCTCCGTGGCGGCGCACGCGTCGGCCTTGCGGCTCGCCACCGCGACCTGGGCGCCGGCCGCGGCGAATCCCTCGGCGACGGCGCGCCCGATCCCACGCGTCCCGCCGGTCACGATCGCGACCCGCCCGGTCAGGTCGAACATCGACGACAGCTCGTCTCGGTTCATCACACGCTCCGCTCGGCTGCGCCGACCTTAGGGGCCGCGTCCCGACAGCCGCCCGGGCCGCGTCCCGTAGGCTCGCCGGCGCCCGAGGAACGGAGCGCACCGATGGACCAGCCGAGCGCCGACTTCTCCGAACGGTACGGACCGTGGGGGCTCGTGCTCGGCGCGTCCGAGGGGCTCGGCGCGGCGTACGCGCACCAGCTCGCCCGGCGCGGGGTGAACGTCGTCGTGGCTGCCCGACGGGCCGAGCCGCTCGCCGCGGTCGCCGCCGCGCTGCGCGACGAGCACGGCGTCGACGCGCGCTCGGTCGCGGTCGACCTGGCCGCGCCCGACCTCGTGGCGCGGCTGCGCAGCGTCACCGACGGCCTCGAGGTGGGGCTGCTCATCCACAACGGCACGGCCGACTTCATCGGTCCGTTCGTCGACGAGGGCTACGACCACGCCCAGCAGCAGGTGGCCGTGAACGTGCTGAGCGTCCTCGCCGTCTGCGACCACTACGGGGCCCCGATGGTCGCGCGAGGGCGCGGCGGCGTCATCCTCATGAGCTCCGGCGCGGGCGTCGCCGGCACCGCGGGCCTCGCCGTCTACTCGGCCACGAAGTCGTTCCAGCTCACGCTGGCCCAGGCGCTGCACGAGGAGTGGAGCGGCGTGGGCGTCGACGTGCTCGGCGTGGTCGGGCCGGCGATCGACACGCCGAACTTCCGGCGCTCGTTCGACCACGATCCCGACTCGCTGCCCCACCCTCCGCTGCCGCCGGACGTGGTCGCCGCCGAGGTCGTCGACGCGCTCGGCCAGGCGATGGAGCTCATGCCGGGCGAGGTGAACCACGCCGGTTACGAGGTGCTCTCCGCCATGCCCCGCGTCGACCAGGCACGCGCGCTGTCGGCGCGGTTCCGCTCGACGTCGCGGGACCCCCGCCTCTCGTCGGGCTGAGCGCGTCGAGCCGGCGCGCCGCCGGTCAGAGGCCGGAAGCGAACGTGTAGGGCTTCGGCGGCACGTCCTTGCCCACGTTGAGCTGGATGACCACGTGGGCGCCGAGCGTGATGTCGCGCGGGTTGCCGTCGAAGCGCTGCCCGTTGCGGTACGCCGTCACCGTGCCGGTCGCCGGCCCGACCTGGGTGGGGCTCAGTGGCTGGTGCCAGATGTCGAAGTACTCGCCCAGCGTGTACACCTTCCCGGGCGTCGGCGACTCGATGTGGATCACGCCGTCGGCGGTGTGGGCGTGCAGCTCGTAGAAGCAGGTGCCCCCGACGACGAAGTCGCCGGTCGCGCCGGGCTCGGTCTGGCGGGGCGGCGCGATCCCGATCCCCATCGGGACGCCCATCTGCTTGCCGTTCACGAAGATCGCGAGGTGGGAGTGCACGTGGTACGCGAGCTGCTCGAGCTGGGTGCAGCGGATCCCGTCGATCGCCGTCCCCGGCGAGTTGTTGTCGAAGCTCGCCACCGTGGCGAGCGCCGGCCCGGGCGACCCGGAGTTGGACGACGACGAGCTCGGCGAGTTCGAGCCGCTCGAGGCGGCGATCCCGATGACGCCCCCGACGACCACGACGGTCAGCGCCACCGCCCAGGGCCACGTGGCCCGGCCGCGGCCGCCGCCCATCTTGCGCCACGCCGCCTTCTTGCGGGCCTTGGCCATTGCCGCGCCCGACTTCGGCCGCGCCGACGAGTACCGGCGGGTCTGGCGCGACCGCTTCTTGTTCGGCACAGCGGCACCGTACCGGACGATCGGCGCAATCCCCCATCGCTGGTCTTACGTGCGATTCAGGTCGCGCCGGTTACCCGGTCCCGAACGGGCCCGGCAAGGAGCGCAGCGATCGCGCCGGGCGGTCGCGGCGGCGCCGTGCGGGACGAGTGGTCGTGGTGGTCGGCGTCGTCGTGGTCGTCGTGGTCGCCGCACGCGACTGGACGAACGTGCCGATCTCCTGGCCGACAAGCTGGGCCATCGCGGCCTGCCCCGCCGGCGTGAGGTGGAGCCCGTCGCCGTAGACGAACCCCGGGTTCGGGGTGGCGATCGAGTTCCAGTCGGCGATCTGGAGGTTCGGCCAGCGCGACTGGGCGAGCACCAGCTGTTGGTTCATGGGCGGCACTCACGACGCGAACGTTCGCAGGTTCACCCAGATCACGCGCGACACCGGCCCGATCGCCTGCATCACGCCGTCGATGCGCTGGCCGAACGTCGTCGGGTCGCCCGCGTCGTTGTTCCCCAGCGCGACGACGACCACGTCGCCGATCGCGGCGTGGCTCGCGGCCACGATCGACGGCGCGCCGAGCGTCGAGAGTCCCTCTTGGGCCCACACGGTCACCGACCAGCCGTTCAGCTCGGACAGGAGCGCGTCGCGGGCGCCGAGCATCACGGAGTCGCCGATGACGTAGAGGCGGGGGTCGACGCCGGGCGGCGGAGGCGCGGCGGTCTGGGCACGGGCGGGCCGGTCGGCGACGGCGGCGACGAGCAGGCCCGCGACGAGCAGCAGGCCGAGCGCGCCCCGCGCGGCGCGCCAGGCGCGGGCGAGCAGCCGGCGGGCCGGCGCCGTCAGGCGGTGACGGGGCGGAAGCGGTCCCCGAGCCGGTAGAACCGCGCGGGCGTGTCCCAGAGCACCTGGCGCCCATCGGTGTCCACGTCCACCCCATCCAAGTGCTCGAAGAACTCGTCGAGCGCCGTGGGGAACGCCGCGTCGGGATGCGGGAAGTCGCTGGCCCACATGACGTGGTCTGCCCCCACGCGCCCGATCGTGAACGCCGCGAGGGCGTCCTCGGGGTCCGACGAGATGACACATTGGCGCGCGAAGTACTCGCTCGGGCGCAAAGTGAGCCCGGCGCATTCCCCGTCGCGCGCCCACTCGTGGTGCTCGTCGAGCCGGGCCAGCCAGTAGGGGAGCCAACCCGTCCCGGATTCGAGGAACGCGACGCGCAACGCCGGGTGGCGCTCGCAGACGCCGCCGAGGAGCAGCGCGGTGGCGGCGGTCATCTGCTCGAGCGGGTGGGAGCACGCGTGGCGCGCCGCGAACCCCTCGAAGCGGTCGCGGCCGATCGTCGGGGCGCGCACGCCGAGCGCCTCGTGGACCCCGAGCACGATTCCCGTGTCCTCGAGCGCGTCGTAGAGCGGATCGAACGACGGGTCGTCGAGGTACGCCGGCGCGACGTGGTTCGGTCGGACGAGGACGCCGACGAGGCCGAGCTCGGACGCGTGGCGCGCCTCGTCCGCGGCGCGCGCCGGGACGCGCTGCGGCACGACGCCCATCGCGGCGAGCCGCGCCGGGTCGGTCGCGCAGTATGCGGCGGCCCACTCGTTGTAGGCCCGGCACGCGTCGGCGGCCTCACCGTCGTCGAGCTCGGGCAGGAACGGCACAAAGAGCCCGACCGAGGGGAACAGAACGGCGGCGTCGATGTGCTGCGCGTCCATCGCGCGCAGATACGAGGGCGCGTCGAAGCCGTGCTCGAGCTGGTCGGCCAGCTTGGACGAGTCACCGCAGAGCTCGACCGGGGTCGTCGCCGGGAGGTCCATGACGGCGCGGCCCGCCGGCGTCCACGCGGCGAACAGCGACCCCGGCTCGACGACGTGGGCGTCGGCGTCGAGGACCGCGAGCCCGTCACGCACGTCAGGTCACATCCGACGCGCGGCCAGCGCCCCGTCGATCGGGATGACGCAGCCGCTCGTGTACGTCGAGGCGTCCGAGGCGAGGAACGCCACCGCGTCACAGACCTCGCGGGCGGTGCCGAGCCGGTGCATCGGGTTCAGCTCGGCGATCCGCTGGCGCATCCCCTCGGGGTCGGGCGCCATCTCGGAGAAGCGGATGAAGAGCCCGGTGTCCGTCGCGGACGGGGCGACGACGTTCACGCGCACGCCGTCCCCGGCGTGCTCGATCGCGGCCTGCTTGCACAGGTTCACGAGCGCGCCCTTGGCCGCGCAGTAGGCGGGGTGGCCGGGGGCGACGATGAGCCCGAGCGTCGAGCCCATGGCCACGACCGACCCGCCGCCGTTCGCGGCGATGACGGGGATCGCGGACCGCATGCACAGGAACGGTCCCTTCAGGTCGATGTCAAGGACCGCCTGCCAGTCCTCGTCGCTGCACTCGAGCACGCTCTGCCGGCTCTCGATCGCGGCCGAGAGCACGAGCGTGCGCAGCGGCCCGAGCTCGGCCGCGGCGCGGACCGCCGCCTCGACGTCCGCCGTGCGGGTCACGTTGCACGGCACGGCCGCGGCGCGTCCGCCCTCGTCGGTGATCGCGGCGGCGACACGCGCTGCGCCCTCCTCGTCGACGTCGGCCACGGCGACGGCGGCGCCCTCGGCGGCCAGCCGGTGCGAGATCGCCTCACCGAGTCCGGCGGCGCCGCCGGTCACGAGCGCCGCGCCGTCGATCATCGGAGCGCCGCCAGGCCGCCGTCGGCCGGGACGACGGCGCCGCTCACGTACGCCGACTGGTCGCTGGCGAGGAACAGCGCGATCGCCGCGATGTCCTCGGCGAGGCCGAGGCGCCGGACGGGGATCGTGCGCTTCAGGCCCTCCACGAACTCGCTCGCGCCGGGCGTCTTGTCGAGCACCTTGCGGAAGCGGGGCGTGTCGATCGACCCGGGCGCGATGACGTTGGCGCGGACGGCCGGGCCGTACTCGACGGCGAGCTGCTTGGTGAGCAGCACCAGGCCGGCCTTCGCCGCGCCGTACGCGGCGTAGCCCTCCGAGCCGATGAGGCCCAGTGTCGACGCGGTGTTGATGATGCTGCCGCCGTCCCCCTCGAGGAGGTGGGGGAGCGCGGCGCGGCAGGCCCAGAAGATCGCCGACAGGTTCGTCGCGATCGTGAGGTCCCACTCCTCGTCGGTGCAGTCGACGAGCCGGCCGCTCATCTGCACCGCGGCGTTGTTGTAGAGGACGTCGAGGCGACCGAAGCGCTCCACCGCGGTCGCGACCATCCGGTCGACGTCGGGCCGCTCCGACACGTCGGCGTGGATCGCGATGCCCTCGCCGCCTTGCTCCTCGAGGAGGCGCACGGTCTCAGCGGCGCCCTCGTCGTTCACGTCGACGACGACGATCCGGGCGCCGTGGGCGGAGAACAGCCGAGCCGCCGCCCGACCCTGGCCTGACCCGCTGCCCGTGATGAGCGCGACCCTCTCCGGGAGCAGGGCCTTGAAGTCGAGATCGAGGGGGCTTCCCATGCGGAAGGGGATTGTCGCGGGTCCGAGGGTCCCGGCGCATCCCCAGCTAGTCGGGGAGCAGGAAGAGGTGGTTCTGCTCGGCGAGCCACGCGCCGCGCGCCGTGACCGACAGCGTGCCGAGGTACGGCAGCCCGGACTCGGCCGGCCCCGGCCCCGTGAACGCGGTGACGGTCGTCGCGGCGCCGGTCGCGGCGACGCGCCCGATCGTGACGGTGAGCGACCCGGCGGACGCCTGCTCGTACCAGACGCCACTCGCGCCGATCACGACGGCCTGCGCCGCCGGGACCGAGACGGCCGTCTGCGCCGTGCCTGTGGCCACGTCGCGCGCGGTGAGTGTGCCCGTGGTCGGGTCAGCGGTCCAGAGCGCGCCGCCCTGCACGCCGACGACACGCGTCGGGCCGCTCGGTCGGGCGATCGCGTCAGCTCCCGTCGCGCCGTCGCTGCGCACCAGGCGCGACCCCGTCGCCGAGGTGCGGACCGTCCACGGGTCGTCGCCGGCGACGGCGAGACCGCCGGGCTGCTCCCCGTCGAGCGCGACCGGCTCGTCGAGCACGCCGGTCGTGGCGGTGAGCCGGAACAGGCGCGGCGGCGCGTCGCTGCGGGGCGCCGTCCCGGCCCACAGCGTCGTCGCTCCCGCGGCGAGCTGCGCGACGCAGCCGGACGGGACGGCGACCCGTTGCGCGACCGCACCCGTTGCGTCGAGGCGGACGAGCTCGGCGCCGGCCGCCGCCGTCGCTGGGTCGCACGTCGCGACCCACACCGAGGCGCCGAGGGTGGCGATGGCCGTGACGTCGCAGCCCTCGACGATCGGGGTCACGCTCGACGCCGCGGTCGCGCCCGGCGCCACCCGGGCGACGAACGCCTCGGGTGTCGCGGCGCGCGGGTCGGTGGCCGCGACCCAGACCTGCCCGTCGGCGGTCTCGGCGACGGCACCGGGCACCAGGCCGCGCAGGTCGATCGCCGTCGCGCCGGGCACGGTCACCGCGGCGGGGGGCGCGACGGGCTGACTCGGCGGGGCCGCCGAGCCGGCGCCGGGTGCGCCGCAGTCCGACGCGGTCGCCGCAGGCGGAGGCGTGCGCACGGCGGGTCGCGGGCTCGACCGCGTCACCAGCAGCGCGACACCGATCCCGACGGCCACCGTGACGGCCGCGAGACGTCGCACACGCGGCCCGGTCACGGACCCGCGCCGAGGACGGGGGCACCCTGCGTGAGGTCCAGCCTGCTCAGGCGGAGCGTCCGGGCCCCGCCGCTCTCGTAGCTCGGTGCGGCCGGCGACCACGCGGCGTAGACCAGCCAGCGCTGGCCGGACGTGTCGACGAACGTGTCGGGTCCGCTCGGCCCCACGCCGGCGGCGTCGTTTCCGACGAGGGGCCCGTTCGACGGCTTCACGCACGGGCCGGCGGGCGACGTGCACGTGGCGTAGCCGATCGCCGAGGACGCGCTGTCGTACCAGTTGGCCGAGTAGAAGAGGTAGTAGGTCCCGCCCGACGCCACCATCGCCGGGCCCTCAACGACCTTCTTCCACGGCTGCGCGCCGCCGCCGCTGCCGTCCTCCCAGGACTGGTCGACGCCGAGGAGCGCGTGCGAGCTGCCGACGAGCGACAGCCCGTCGGCGGCGAGCTGTTGCGACCGGATCACCGCCGGCAGGTCGCAGCAGTTCCCGTCGGTCTTCCAGAGCAGCCACGCCTGGCCGCTGGCGTCGACGACCACGTTCGGGTCGATCGAGCCGCCGATCCCGAAGTCGCACTCGATCGGGCCGGCGTCGTTCGGCTGGTAGGGGCCCTGCGGGACCGACGCCGTTGCCACCCCGATGCACTGGTCACCCGTCGCCGGGTACGGCGCGGCGAAGTAGAGGACCCACGTCGCCCCGAACTGGTGAACCGCGGGCGCCCAGTTCTTGCCTTGGAGGAAGAAGTAGTCCTGCCACGCCGGCGGGCGGGCGAGCGCGTCGGTCGGCGTCCCCCGCGACCACGAACGGAGGTCCGGGCTGGTGGCCGTCGGGACGAGCGGGACGTCGAGCCCGCCGTACGACGAGTTCGTCGAGAACGCCAGGTACGGCGCGGCACCCGTGCCGCACTGCCCCGGCGCGCAGGGGTTGACGACGGTCGGGTCGGGGAAGTCCCGCCCGTAGACGGTCGGCTGGACGCCGTAGCGGGGGGCGGGCGGCGGCGCGAGCGGCACGCACGCGGCCGCGCCCACGCCGAGTGCGACCGTCAGCACGACGGCCGCCCTCGGTCGCACGTGCGCGCGCCACCACGGGGGGGCCGAGACGC
>JBPYDT010000159.1:0-2168 GCA_051986275.1 Acidimicrobiia bacterium
GGGATGACGACCGATGACTACGACGACATGCTCGCCGCGCAGGAGGGTGGCTGTGCCATCTGTGGTGAGTGCCCACCCGGTTGTCGGTCCGTGCGCGTCGACCACCGAGGGGACGTGGTACGGGGGATCCTCTGCGTCCGCTGCGACGACGCGCTCACACAGCTTCGGGACGATCCGGAGTTGATCCTTCGAGCGGCTGAGTACGTGAGCCTCGGCGGCTTCGCCCCGCTCGACGTCGTTCGTCGCGAGGTCGAGCGCAAACGCAAGCAGGTCGAGGGCTGACCTCGAAGTTCTCGAGGAGGCCTTGTGTAGGCTCGCTTGGTGCTCGGGGAGCCCCCGCTACCGTCATTCGATGCCGGCCGCGACCCCGGTGCGTCGTTCGTCGAGCTTCTGCGCCGCGTCGGCCAACCGAACGAGCCGGCGGTCCGACGCGGCGAGTCGGCGCCGCCGCTGGAGGCGCCGGTGGGGACGACCGTTCTCGCCATTCGGCATGCCGACGGCGTCGTCATGGCCGGCGACCGCCGTGCGACGTCCGGTTACTCGATCGCCAGCCGGCGGATCGAGAAGGTCTTCCCGGCGGACGACAACTCGGGCGTGGCGATCGCCGGCGCGGCGGGCCCGGCGGTGGAGCTGGTGCGGCTGTTCCAGACCCAGCTGGAGCACTACGAGAAGATCGAGGGGGAACCGCTGTCGCTCGAGGGCAAGGCGAACCAGCTCGGCCAGCTGGTGCGCGCCAACCTGCCGGCGGCGATGCAGGGCTTCGTCGTGGTGCCGCTCTTCGCCGGTTTCGATGAGCGGCGCGGCCGAGGGCGCGTCTTCAGCTTCGACGTGACGGGCGGCAAGTACGAGGAGCTCGACTTCCAGGCGAACGGCTCCGGCGGGGTGCACGCGCGGAACTGGATCAAGTCGCAGTGGCGGGAGGACCTGAGCCGCTCCGACACGGTGGACCTGGCGCTGCGGGCGCTGTTCGCGGCGGCGGACGAGGACGCCGCGACCGGGGGACCGGACCTCGTGCGGCGCATCTTCCCGACGATCGCGGTCATCGACGCGGATGGGTTCACCGCGCTCGACGACGACGAGATCGCGCGGCGCGCTGACGCGCTGATCGGCGGACGCGAGGAGGGCGGCGACTGATGGCGATGCCGTTCTACGTCCCGCCCGAGCAGGTGATGAAGGACCGGGCGGACTACGCCCGGAAGGGGATCGCCCGGGGTCGGAGCCTCGTCGCGATGACGACCGCGGACGGGATCGTGATGGTGGCCGAGAACCAGTCGCGCACCCTCTACAAGATCAGCGAGATCTACGACCGCATCGCGTTCGCCGGTGTCGGGAAGTACAACGAGTTCGAGATGCTGCGCATCGCGGGCGTCCGCCAGGCCGACGTGAAGGGGTACTCGTTCGCCCGAGAGGACGTGAACGCCCGGTCGCTCGCCAACGCGTACGCGCAGACCCTCGGGCAGGTCTTCACCCACGAGCTGAAGCCCTACGAGGTCGAGATCCTGGTCGCCCAGGTCGGCGCGACCGCCGAGGACGACGAGATGTTCCTCATCCTCTACGACGGCGTGGTGATGGACAAAGAGGGCTTCACCGTCCTCGGCGGCCAGGCCGACGCGGTCACGACCGTCCTCGAGGAGCGCTACCAGGCCGGCCTCGACCTCGGCGCCGCGCTGCGGCTCGGCGCGTCCGTCCTCGCCGGAGCGGGCGGCACCGCGCTGCCCGCGGAGCAGCTCGAGGTGGCGGTGCTGGACCGCCACCGCCCGCGGCGGGCGTTCCGGCGCATCAAGGCCGACGAGCTGAGCGGCCTTCTCGCCGCGAGCTGATTCAGCCCGCGAGCAGGCGCAGCACCGGGCCGACCACGGCCATCACGAGCAGCGCGAGCGCGACCCACAGCAGCCATCGACGCGCCCGGGCCGTCGGCCCGCCCCACTCGCGGGGCGCGGCCAGCACCTGGTCGACCTCGCTCGCCAGCATCACGAGCCGGGCGTCGTCGAGCTGTTCGTCGGGGACGAACACGTCCACGCGGGCCATGTCCCCGACGGTGAGGGTGTAGGGGCCGTCGACGGCGCCCCGCAGCTGGACGTCGATCCCCTCGGACTGGAGCCGGGCGGCGACGAGGTGCGCCGAGAACGAGCCGCTCACCGAGGTGAGACGGGTCATCTGGATCACTG
>JBPYDT010000160.1:0-4934 GCA_051986275.1 Acidimicrobiia bacterium
AGCCGAAGACCGAGGACCCGTGGGACGCGCACCTCGACGCGGTGCTGGCCCGCGAGACGCTCGGGGAGCTCGCGCCGCAGCACCGCGCCGCGCTGACCCTGCGCTACCTCGACGATCTCTCCGTGCCTGAAGTCGCCGAGCACCTACAGCGCACCGTGCACGCGACCGAAGCGCTGCTCGTGCGGGCGCGCACGGCCTTCCGACGCGCCTACACCCGCCAGGAGGCCGGTGATGCCTGACCCGTTCGACGAGCTGCGCGCCCCGGTCGTCCCGATCGAGCCCGACGCGTCCTTCACCGCCCGCCTCCGGGCCCGCCTCGAGTGGGCCCTCGACCTCCCGGAAGGAGTCCCCATGTCCGTGGTCACCGACGACACCCCCACGATCACGACCGCCGTCCTCACCCCCTACCTCGCGGTGGACGGAGCACGCGAGGCGCTCGACTGGTACGTCGCGGCCCTCGGCGCCCGCCGGCGCGGCGAGCCGATCGTCATGCCCGACGGGCGGATCGGCCACGCCGAGCTCGAGATCGGCACGGCCGGGCTCATGCTCTCCGACGCCTACCCCGAGATCGGCGTCATCGCCCCACCCGCCGAGGGCGTGGCGGTCACTCTCCACCTGCGCGTCGACGCGGTCGACGCCGTCATCGACCGGGCGGTGGCGCACGGCGCCACCCTCGAGCGGCCCGTCGCCGACGCCGACTACGGGCGCAACGGCGTCATCCGCGACCCCTTCGGCCATCGCTGGATGGTCATGGGCGCCCCGCTCCACGCGAACCCCCGTGAGGGCGACATCGGCTACGTCTCCCTCTGGGTGCCCGACGTCGAGCGCGCCGCGACCTTCTACGCCGCGACGCTCGGCTGGACGTACGCGCCGGGCAGCAGCCCGCAGGGCCGCCAGGTCCAGGGGCAGACCCTCCACCACGGCCTGTGGGGCGACGAGGGGCACGGCACCCTCTTCCTCTGCTTCGCCGTCGCCGACGTGCGGGCCGCGGTCCGCCGGGTGCGCGACGCCGGCGGGACCGCGACGGAGCCGACCCCCGAGCCCTACGGGCTGCTGAGCGAGTGCGTCGACGACCAGGGCACGTCGTTCGCGATGTACGAGCCGCCCGGCGGCGTCGGCACCGTCCCCGGGCCGGCGAACGGCGAGCGCAACGGCGACGTCAGCTACGTGACGATGGAGGTGCGCGACGCCGCGGCGGCCCGCCAGTTCTACGGCTCGGTGCTCGGATGGCGGTTCACGCCCGGGCGCGTCGAGGACGGCTGGCAGGTCGAGGACGTCGTGCCGATGACCGGCATGCAGGGCGGCCACGACGTCGCGACGACGGTGCCGATGTACCGGGTGGACGACGTCGCCGCCGCGGTCGAGGCGGTGCGCCGCGCCGGCGGCCGCGCGACCGACCCGGAGGGGCAGCCCTACGGCGTCACGTCGTCGTGCACCGACGACCAGGGCACCCGCTTCTACCTCGGCGAGCACTGACGACGATCCGGCCGACGCGCCCGCCGGGCGCGTCGGCCGGGGCGTTCAGGACCCGTTCGGCGCGGCGAACAGGCCGTCCGAGAGCGTCGACGCCAGCGCGACCACCTGCTGGTCCGGGGGGATGCCGGTGTGACTGACCGTCGTGTACTGGTACGACGCGAGCAGGCCCTCGTACCCCGCGCTCTCGAGGAACGTCCGCACGTTGGAACCCGTGACGGATCGGCTGCTCTCGGCCGACGCGGCGAACATCGAGACCGCGTCGTAGCCCTGGGCGTACGTGAAGATCGAGCCGTCGATCGTCGGTTGGCGCAGCGCGGCGCGGAGCTGGTCGCGGAAGTGACGGACCGCGGCGTCGGAGATCCCGGGTTGGGCCACGATCGCCTGGGGCACGACGGCCGCCACGCCCGAGAGTCCGGTGTCGCCCGCGATCTGCAGCACGCTCGGGTCGACCCCGATCGGGCTCACGACAACCGGGACTGCCCAGCGCGCCGCGGCTCTCGCCTGGAGGATCGCGCCCACTTCGATGGTGTCGCCGACCACCGCCAGGCCGTCGGGACGGCCGGCCTGGAGCCGCGCCAGCGCGGACGCGGCGTCGCCACCCGCCGGGATCGCCGTCTCCGAGACGGTGAGCCCGCTCCGCTGCGCGGCGCGGGCGAGCGACGACGCTCCCTGGCGACCGACGGGGTCGTTCACGGCGGCGATGGCGAGCCGACGCCAGCCCTGGGCGCGCGCGTAGCCGACCATCGCCCGTGTGACGCTGCTCATGGACGAGGCGGCCGGGAAGGTCCACGGCTGCACGGTGCGCCGGAAGGTCTTGTTGAGGCTCGAGACGCTCCCGACGGGCACGTTCGCCGCGGCGAGCGCCGAGGTCGCGCCCTGCACCTGCGCCGACAGGATCGGGCTGATCAGGAGGGACACCTGCTCCCGGTTGACGAGGTCGACGACGGCCTGGCGCGCGACGGACACGCTGCCGCCGTCGTTCTTGTAGAGGAGCTCGAGGCAGCGATGGGTCTTGAGGATCCCGCCGGTGTCGTCGATGTGCTGGATCGCCATCCGGACGCCGGTGAGGTACTCGTCGCCGAGGGCGCGCTGAGGCCCGGACAGCGCGAGGGACGCGCCGACCTCGACGACGCGCTCGTGGTCGCAGGTGCCGCTGACGGGCACCACGGTTGTGGAGACCCCGAGGCGCGGCGGGGCGCTGCACGCCGCGAGCGCGCCGGCGAGCAGCGCGGCGACCGCGACCGACGCGCCTGCGCGGTGGGTCACTGGCCCGACGTGCCGAGGTAGGAGGCGACGACCCGGGGGTCTTCGAGCACCTCGTCGGGTGGGCCGACCGTGAGGACCCGTCCGGCGTCCATCGCCACGACCCGATCGGCGACCGAGCGCAGCAGGGCGAGGTCGTGCTCGATGACGAGCACGCTCGCCTCGAGGCGCGCCCGGGTGTCGCGCAGCAGCGGCGCCATCGCCTGCGACTCCGCCTGCGCGACGCCGGCGGACGGCTCGTCCAGCAGGAGGACCGACGGCTGCAGCGCGACGAGCACGGCGAGCTCGACGAGGCGGCGGGTGCCGGTCGAGAGCTCGGCGGTGAGCTGGTCCCGGTAGTCGTCGAGCCCGAGCTGCGCGACGACCTCGTCGACCGCCTCGGTGACGCGGCGCTCGGCCCGTCGCACCGTCGGCAGGCAGAGGAGCGCGGGGACGGCGCCCGGCGAGCCCACCCGTGGGGTGACCGCGACCGCGAGCGCCTCCTGCACCGTGAGGCCGGGCCAGAGGCGAGCGGACTGGAACGAGCGACCGAGCCCGGCCGCGGCGCGCCGGTGTGCCGGCCAGTCGCTGATGTCCTCGCCGAACATCGTGACCCGCCCGCCGTGCGACGCCAGGTGCCCCGACAGGATCTCGAGCACCGTCGTCTTCCCCGCGCCGTTCGGCCCCATGACCCCGAGGATCTCGCCCGTCCGCAGCTCGAGGTCGACGCCGTCGACGGCCGCCACGCCGCCGAAGCTGCGGCGCAGGCCGCTCGCCGTGAGCGCGACACCGTTCGCGTGCGCCGGTCGCGCCGCCGGTCGCGCGGTCGGTGCCGGCCGCGCCCCGCCGAGGAAGACGGCGCGCACGAGGTCGCCGCGTCGGACGAGGTCGGCGGTCGAGCCCGTGAACACGATCCGGCCCCGCTCCATGAAGACGGCGCGGGCCGCGAGGCGGAGCGCGAGGTCGACCGACTGCTCGACCAGCAGCACGGTCGTGCCGTTGCGGTGAATCGCCTCGACGATCGTGAGCAGCCCTTCGATCACGGCGGGCGCGAGGCCGAGCGAGAGCTCGTCGATCATGAGCAGCCGCGGGCGCGCCATGAAGGCCTGGGCGAGGCTCAGCATCTGCTGCTCGCCGCCCGACAGGCTGCCGGCCGGCGTGTGCCAGCGCTCCCGGAGCACCGGGAAGTGCCCGAGCGCGGCTTCGGTCGCCTCCCGCAGGTACTCGGTCTCGCGGGTGTACCGCCAGCCCGCGACCTCGAGGTTCTCGGCCACGGTCAGGTCGCCGAAGATGCCGCGTCCGCCCGGCACCTGGACGATCCCGAGGTCGGCGATCCGGTTGGGGTCCAGGCTCGTGATGTCGCGCCCGTCGAAGATGACCTGGCCGGCCGTCGGGGTCGTGAGCCCCGAGATGGCGCGGAGCAGCGTTGTCTTGCCCGCGCCGTTCGTGCCGAGCACGGCCACGAGCTCGCCGTCGGCGACGTCGAGGTCGACGCCGAACAGCACGGGCCGCCCGTCGTAGCCGACGTCGAGGGCGCGCACCATGAGGAGACTCGCCCGTCCCTCGCGGCGCGCGCGACGTACCTCCTCGTCGGCTGCCGCCGTGACGCGCAGCGCCTCGAGGTCGGCGCCCACGCTCGTGCCCGCCGACGCGAGGATCGCCCCGCCCACGACGTAGAGGCTGAGGAAGAGGAACAGGCCGGCGCGGAAGCCGAAGGCGTTGCTGAGGTTCGTGACGAGCGACACCCCGGACGGCGCGATCAGGCCCACCCCGAAGCCGAACCACACGGACGTGAGCGCGAAGGCCAGCGTGAGCAGCCGGGTCGGGGCGACGAGCGACACGGTCGTGTAGATACCGGCGAGCACCCAGGACGAGGCGAGCACGTACGCCACCTGGAAGGCGATCGCCCACGCGAGGGTCGGCGCCGCCGCCATCCCGCCGAGACAGGCCGCGGCGACCAGCGCGGCCAGCCCGAGGAGACGTACCGCGTCGCCCGGGCGCGTGGCGAAGCGCCGCCGGAGCAGCACGATCCCCAGGACCAGGCCGACGACGGCCGCCGGCTGGACGGCCGCGGCGATCAGGGCGCGGGCCGCCGCGTCCTGGTGGAACAGGTTCTGGTACACGAGTTCGCTGAACGACCGGATCCCGAGCGCGGTGACCGCCAGGAACGGCAGCGCGAAGTACAGGTGTCGCATCGAGCGGCGGGCGAACAGGAC
>JBPYDT010000161.1:0-5198 GCA_051986275.1 Acidimicrobiia bacterium
CGCCTTCTGGAAGCGGGTCGCCACGTCGTCCCAGTCGACGAGGTGCCAGAAGGCGTCGACCCACTCGGCCTTCCGGTTCTCGTACTGGAGGTAGAACGCGTGCTCCCACATGTCGAGCACGAGCAGCGGCGGACCGCCCTGGCCCACGTTGCCCTGGTGGTCGTACACCTGCTCGACGATCAGGCGGTGCCCGACTGGCTCCCATGACAGCGCGGCCCACCCGGAGCCCTGCACGTTGTTCGCGGCCTCAGTGAGCTGCGCGCGGAACTGGTCGAACGAGCCGAGGTACTCGTCGATCGCGGCGGCGAGATCGCCCTCGGGCTTCTCTTGGCTCGCCGGCGCCAGGTTCTTCCAGAACAGCGAGTGCAGGATGTGGCCCGACAGGTGGAAGGCCAGGTTCTTCTCGAGCTGGTTGATCGACCCGTAGTCGCCGCTCGCCCGGACCTCTTGCAGTCGCTCCAGGACCTTGTTCGCGCCGTCGACGTAGGCCTTGTGATGCTTGTCGTGATGCAGCTCGAGGATCCGAGCCGACAGGTGTGGCTCGAGCGCGCCGTAGTCGTACGCGAGCTCGGGCAGGGTGTAGAAGGCCATCGCGGTTTCCTTTCCCTCGCGTCACCCAACGCTAGCGACGCGACCTCGATCGGCGGCCATCGTGGCAGTCGGGTCCCGCGCGCCCCAGGCGGTACCCTCAACGGGGTGAGCCCGCCACATCGACGCCGCATCGACGTCATGTTGGATGAGGGATACCTCGACGACCTGGCGGCCAAACCGATCGAGTCGGTGCGGTCCATGCACGAGGAGTGCATGGAGGTCGAGACCGAGATCTCCTACGTCCGGCGTCTCGCCCAGGCGCGCATCGACATCGTCCGGGCCGAGCTCGAGCGCCGAGCACGCGGCGGGTCGGTCGAGGACCTCGTGGCCCGGCTCCCTTCGATCCTCTCCGACCCGGCGCCGCGCGCCGATCCGGCGCACAGCCGTCTGCCCCAGCACCTCGCACCCTCGATGGACATCACGTGGCAGCGCGGCCTCGAGCACCTCATCACCGACGCGACGCTCGTGAACCTGCCCACGATCGCCGACGACGACCTGCGCGACACCCTGGAACAGCTCCACACCCTCGAGCGCGAGATGTCGGAACGACGCCACGCGCTGCACGGTGTCATCGATCGGATCGAGCTCGAGCTCGCGGAGCGTTACCGCGTCGGCCACGTCTGACGTGGCTGACGCGATCGAGAATCGCCTCCACGACCTTGGCGCGTTCATCCGGGACCGTCGCCGCGACGCGCGGCTCTCGCTGCGCCACCTCTCCGAGCTCGCCGGGATCTCCAATCCCTACCTGAGCCAGATCGAGCGCGGGCTCCGCAAGCCGAGCGCCGACATCCTCCAGCAGCTGGCCCGCGCACTGCACCTCTCGGCCGAGACCCTGTACGTCCGCGCCGGGATCCTCGATCCCCAAGACGACGAGTCGAACCTCGAACGCGCCATCCTGCGCGACACGACGCTGACCGACGCGCAGCGGCGGGCGCTGCTCGAGGTGTATCGCTCGTTCCAACGCGGACGCGAGCCAGGCGACGCACGGGACGGGAGCGCAGCGCCGCCGGGCCCGGCGTAACGCGTCGGTAGGATCGTCGTCGTCATGGGCCCCCGCGTCGCGATGCTGAGCATCCACACGTCCCCACTGGCCCAGCCGGGCGCGGGGGACGGAGGCGGCATGAACGTGTACGTGCGCTCGCTCGGCGAGGCGCTCGCCCGGGCCGGCGTCGGCTGTGATGTCCTGACGCGAGCCGAGCGGCGCGACCAGCGCGGCATCGTCGAGCTCGAGCCCGGACTGCGGGTCGTGCACCTTGACGCGGGGCCGCGCCGTCCGGTCCCGAAGCACGAGCTCGTCGGGATGCTTGACGAGCTCGTGGGGGCCGCCCGGGCGCACCTCGAGTGCGGGCGCGCCTGCTACGAGGCGCTGCACGCCAACTACTGGATCTCCGGCGCGGTCGGGCACCGGCTGAAGCACGAGCTCGACCTGCCGCTCGCGGCCACGTTCCACACGTGGGCGCGCACCAAGACGGCAGCGGGGGTCACCGACGACCCGACGCACCGCCAAGTCATCGAGGCCGAGGTGCTCCGCTGCGCGGACGTCGTCATCGCGTCGACGCCCGACGAGGCGGCGGCGTTGGGCGCCGAGCCCGACGCGGACGCCGACCGGGTCGAGATCATCTCGCCGGGGGTCGACCATGCGCTGTTCTCACCGAGCGAGCCGCGCGTCGCCCGACGTCGCCTCGGGCTGCCGACCGACGGGCCCCTCCTGCTCTTCGTCGGGCGGATCCAGCCGCTGAAGGGCGTCGACATCGCCGTCCGGGCGCTGGCCGCGCTCCGCGCCCGCGACGCCGAGCTCGTCGTCGTCGGTGGGCCGAGCGGCGCGGACGGGCCGGCCGAGGTCGCCCGCCTCCACGCGCTGGCCGAGGACCTCCACGTCGCCGATCGGGTTCGGTGGGTCCGGCCCGTCCCCCACGACCGCCTCGCCGACTGGTATCGGGCGTCCGACGTGTGCCTCGTCCCGTCCCGCAGCGAGTCGTTCGGGCTCGTGGCGCTCGAGGCGGCGGCCTGCGGCACGCCCGTGGTCGCGGCGAACGTCGGGGGCTTGCGCACGCTCGTTGACGACGAGGAGAGCGGGTTCCTCGTCGACGGCCGCGACCCCGACGACTACGCCGCCCCGATCCAGGCGCTCCTCGACGCGCCGGGCCGGGCGGCGGCGATGGGGAGCCGCGCCGCCGCCCGCGCCGGCCGCTACACGTGGAGCATCGCCGCCGCCCGGCTGCGCCGGCTCTACGCCGACCTGGCGGTCCGCGCGCTCGTCCAGTGCACGTGAGCGAGGTCGCGGCCCTCGCAGAACAGGAACGGGCGGCGCACGAGTTGCTCGCCGAGCACCTCGAAGGCGAAGTCGCAGCCCAGCCCTACATCCAGACCGTCGAGTACGACCCCGAGATCCCGCGCTGGTACGTGCGCTTCGGCTGCGACGGGCGCGACGCGACGACGATCTACTTCGACCTGCACCAGCGCACGCTGCGCTACGAGGTGTACTTCTTGCCCGACCCGCCCGCGAACCAGCTCGACCTGTACCGGTTCCTGTTGCAGCGCAACCACTCCCTCTACGGGGCGCGCTTCTCCATCGGTCCCGACGGGGACCTGTACCTGACGGGCCGCGTGGCGCTCGAGCACCTCGACCGCGCCGAGCTCGACCGGGTCATCGGCGTGCTGTACGAGCTCGTCGAGACGTGGTTCCAGCCCGCGGTCAAGCTCGCGTTCCGTCGCTGAGGCCGGGCGCGGGCGAGCCCGAGGAACGATCCGGCCGGGCTCCGCACTTCCCCGAACGGAGCTGACCTTCTTGCACCTCGGGCCCGCTGTCGCCGACACCCGTCGGTGCCGGGGAACGCAGACTGTCGCGCCACCGACCCGACGACACAACCCCCAATTCGCGGATTCGACGCACCGCGCGCCGTCCGATCCCGTACCGTGGCGCGATGGTGCAGCTGGCTGTCCTCGGTGGCGGCCGGATGGGCGAGGCGCTCGTCGCGGGTCTCCGAGACGCCGGTTGGGAGCCCGAGACGGTGGCGATCGCCGAGGTCGACCCCGATCGGCGACGAGTGCTCGAGCAGCGGTTCCCGGGCATGCGCGTCGTCCCGAGCCCGGCGTGGGCGGTCGCCGACGCGAGCGTCGTCGTCGTGGCCGTCAAGCCGGGTGACGTCGCCGCCGCACTGGACGCCAGCGCGGAGGCGTTGCCCGCCGACGCGCTCGTCGTGTCCCTCGCCGCGGGTGTGCCGCTCGCCGAGCTCGAGCGTCACGCCCCGGACCGGCCCGTCGTGCGGGCTATGCCGAACACTGCGGCGCTCGTCGGGCGCGGCGCCGCCGCGATCGCGCCCGGCGGGCACGCCGGCCCGGAGCACCTCGCCACCGCCGAGGAGATCCTCGGCGCGGTCGGGACGGTGGTCCAGCTCCCCGAGGCCCAGCTCGACGCCGTGACCGCCCTGTCAGGCAGCGGGCCGGCCTACGTGTTCCTCGTCGCCGAGGCGCTGATGGAGGCCGGCGTCCTCGCCGGGCTCGCTCGCGACGTGAGCGAGGCCCTCGTCCGCCAGACCCTGCTCGGCGCGGCCACCCTCCTCGCCGACGGGGAGGCGCCCGAGCAGCTCCGCGCCGCCGTGACCTCCCCGGGTGGCACCACGGCGGCCGGCCTGCGCGTGCTCGAGCAGCGGGGCGTGCGCGCCGCCTTCCTGGACGCCGTCGCGGCGGCCGCGGCCCGCTCGCGCGAGCTCGGCGAAGCCAGCCACCGTCCGTGACGCGTCGCGCGCGCCGCCGTCCGCCCCGGCTTCTCGCTCGTCCACCGACCCCCGTTGCCGCCGTCCGGCGCGCAGCCGACCGCGACGTCGCGCGCGAGCTCGTACAGCAGGGCGTGTGGGGTCAGCATCCGTCGCTCGGTCGCGCCGAGGTGCGCGCGGCGGCGCGCACCGCCGCCGACGCGGCGCACGCCGACGTCGACGAAGCACTCGACGCGCTCGTCTTCGTCGCCGGCCCACAGGACGCGGCGCGCGCCACGATCGACGCCACCCGCGCCGCGCCGGCCGCGACGCGCGCCGCGGCAGAGCTAGCCGAGCTCGCGCGCGCCGGCGCGCGGCTCGCCTTCGCCACCGCGACGCCGGCGTCGCTGCTCACGCTCCACGCGACGCTCGCCACCGCGGCGCGCGCCGCGGGCGCGCGGGTCAGCACGGCGCACGAGACCGCTCCGTACGCGTCCGGCCGGCGCCTGTGGTGGCTCGACTCGGTCGCGGTCGCCACCGACGGGCGAGCACTGGTCGAGGAGCACCGTGCCGTCGCCGCCGCCGAGTGGCTCCGTACCGTCGGTCGTCCCGCGCTCGTCGTCGCCGACGGTGTCTTTGCCGCTGGTGCCATCGCGGCCGGCGTGCCCACGATCGCCTTCGCCGACCTCGACGAGCCCGGCCCGGCGCTCGCTGCCCGACACGGCGGGGCCGTGCTCGTCGTGCCGGCCGCCCGGCACCGACCGCCGGCGGCCTACGACGCCCTTGCCGAGGCGCTCACGGCATCCTTTCGCCCCGGCCCCGTCACCCACGACGGCGACGGTGCTCGCCATCGGCCACACTTGGCGACAGAGACCCCGTTCCCCTACGCTGCCCCCCCGAGCGGCGGAGAGG
>JBPYDT010000162.1:0-6032 GCA_051986275.1 Acidimicrobiia bacterium
TGAGAAACGCAAGGCGCGCTTCCACGGTCGTTGATCCCGCGCTGCGTCACCCGGGCGCGTCGAGCCTCGACTCAGTAGTTGGCGGGTAACGCTCGAGTCAGGTATTGGAAGAAGAAGTAGAGCGCGACGAGGAACGGGATCACGCCGACCAACCAGCTCGTCCAACGGGGATGGCGGCGGAAGAGCAGCCACCACGCCCCGCCGACGGCGGCGACGACGAGCCCAAACAGGACGGCGGGCAGGACGGATCCGGAATCGCCGGACAGCCCGAGGCTGGTGAGCTTCGCCGACGGCGGGGGGTGGGGTGCCGGCAGCGGCTTCACCCGCGGGTCGAGCGCCGCCTTGATGATGAGACGCTGCGCCGCCGAGTACTTGGGGTTGCACGTCGTGAGCGTGAGCGTCGCCGGCCGGCCCGGGTCCGGAAGCAGTACGGCCGTGTCGCTCGGATCGACCACGAGTTGGGCGTAGACGCGATACGTGAAGGACCCTTGCAGCGTCTGAAGCCGGATCACGTCGCCAGACGAGAGCTGGTCGACGTTCCCGAAGGGGTGGCCGTACGTCGTTCGGTGGCCCGCGATCGCGGCGTTCCCGACCTGGCCGGGCAGCGGCGTCAGTGGGTAGTGGCCCGGCCCCTTCTGGAGGTCCTCCTCTCCGACACCGTTCACGACGATGTTGTCGAGGCCGATCTTGGGGATCTGGATCCGGGCCACCGCGCTCCCCGCGGCCAGCGACGCGTTGGACGGAGGGGCGGTCGTCGTCGTGGTCGAACCGACAACGGGTGACCCCTCCGTCTTCGTCCTGGCGACGTGGTGCAGCGCGGCGTCGAACTGCTGCCGGAGCTGATGCTGCTGCCCGGAGGTGTAGATCCCGGTGCCCCACAGCAGATACACGACGAACAGCAGGAGGAGAACGCCCACCGTGATGAGCGTGCGTCCGACGGCCGCGGCGGTTCGGCGCAAGCCGCCATCCTACGAGCGACGTCATCCCGCGGCGTTTCACGCGAGACGTGCGGTTCGCCCCCCGTCGGCGACCCTTCGTATGCTCATGACACCTGTTCCCCGGAGACGCTGTGCAGTCCGTCGTCCGCCTGCGTTCGGCCGTGTGCCTTCTCGGCCGCTTCCCCGCCCTGGCTGGTGTCGATCTCGACGTGCTCGAGGGTGAGGTCGTCTTGTTGTCGGGCGGCAACGGTGCTGGAAAGACGACGTTGCTTCGTCTGCTCGCGGGGCTCGTTCCACTCCATTCGGGGACCGCCGAGGTGCTCGGCCATGACCTCGACGAGGATCGTCGAGCACACCGACGCATGGTGGGGCTGGTCGGACACGAGTCGGGTTGCTACGACGACCTCACCGTCGCCGAGAACCTTCGATTTGCGGCGCGGGCCGCCGCGGTCGAGGCTCCGGACGAGCGCGGTGTGCTCGACGAGCTCGGGCTGACGCCCCTCGTCGACACCGTCCATCGGAAGCTGTCGGCTGGCCAGCGGCGCCGGCTGGCCGTCGCGATCGCGCTCGTGCGCCGGCCCCACCTGCTGCTGCTCGACGAGCCGCACGCCGGCCTTGATGCGGAGGGTCGCGCCGCGCTCGACCGTGTGCTGGGTCGCACCGCGGGCTCGGATCGCGCCGTCGTGCTGGCCTCGCACGAGCTCGAAAGGACTCGCCCGCTCGTGTCGCGGGAGGTCGTGCTGACCGCAGGGCAGGCGCACGGCATCGCGCCCACGGCGCCGGATCTGCCCGATCCGAGCGCGGCGCGACCGCTGGACCTGTCGGAGCGCGCGTCGTGAGCCTCCTGCAGGAGGCGGTCCTCGTGGCGGGCAAGGACCTCCGGATCGAAGCGCGCTCGCGCGTGACGGCGCAGCAGATCCTCCCCTTCGGGCTGGTCGTTCTCCTGCTGTTCGCGTTCGCCCTCGACCCTGATCGGGGCGTGCTCAGCACGGTGGCCCCCGGGTTGTTCTGGGTCACGGTGCTGCTCGGCGTGCTGCTGGCCGTCGGGCGGGCCTACAGCATCGAGGCCGACAACGGTGCGCGTGACGGCCTTCGGCTCTCCGGGCTCGACAGCTCGGCCCTGTTCCTCGGGAAAGCGGGCGCCGTCGCCATCGAGCTTGTGGCGTTGGAGGCGCTCCTCGCCGCGGGCGTCGTCGTCCTCTTCAACGTGGGGCTCGGTGGCGTCGCGCCGTTGCTGCTGTCGACTTTGGCCGCGACCGTGGGCCTGGCGGCCGCCGGTACCCTCTACGGCGTCCTGGCCGCAGGACTTCGTGTCCGCGAGACATTGCTGCCGGTGCTCTTGCTCCCGGTCGTGGCGCCCGTGCTGCTCGGGGCAACTCGGGCATGGGAGTCCGCCATCAGCGGTGCGACGGGTGACGCGTGGCCCTGGGTGGCGTTGCTCGGCATCTTCGCCGTGCTGTTCACCGGGCTCGGGATGCTGGCCTTCGGGGCGCTCCTGGAGGAGTCATGACGCTACTGAACCCACGAGTCGCCAAGGCGCTCGGGGTCGCGACGGTGGGCGCACTCGTGGTCCTGGCGGTGTTCGGGCTCTTCGTCGCGCCGCCTGACGCGGTGCAGAGCGACGCGCAGCGTCTCATGTACCTGCATGTGCCGTCGGCGTGGATCGCGTACCTCGCGTTCGGGATCACGGCGCTCGCGTCGGCGCTGTACCTGTGGCGCCGGACCCGCAGCCCGGTGTGGGACCGCCTCGCTGGCGCGTCGGCCGAGCTCGGGGTCCTGTTCACGGCGCTGACGCTCGTGGAGGGATCGCTGTGGGGCCGCCCCGTGTGGGGCGTGTGGTGGGCGTGGGACGCGCGGCTCGTCACCACGGCCGTCCTCTTCTTCCTCTATATCGGCTACCTCGCGCTGCGGCGGGTCCCGGCGCCGCTCGACGCCCGGGCGAAGCGCTGCGCCGTCGCGGCGCTCGTGGCCTTCGTGGACGTGCCGATCGTCCACTTCTCGGTTGACTGGTGGCGCACGCTGCACCAGCAGGCGACGGTGTTCACACCGAGCCTCAACGCCCACATCCACGGGGTGATGGCGTTCACGCTGTGGTGGGGCGTCCTCGCCTTCACCCTCCTCTTCGTCTTCCTGCTCGACAAGCGGTACCGGCTCGAGACCCTCGAGGAGGACCTGGAGGCGAAGGAGCTGGCGCAGGCCATCGAGGAGCGGGTCAGGGGCGCCGGCACGACGGCGGCGCCCGACCACGTCGAGGTCGGAGCCGGCCGATGAGGTTCGCGGGATACGTGATCGCCGGCTGGTCGGTGGCGGGCGCGGCCTTCTTGCTCTACTGGCTCCGCCTCAACGCGAGAATCCGCCACGCCGAGCGCCTCGACCGCGACGTATGAGGAACCGACGCCGCCGCACCTACATCGCGGTCGGGATGTGCGCCGGGGCGGTCGTCGCGATCGTCGTGCTCGTCGTTGTGCTCTCCCAGAACATCGAGTACTTCCGCACCGTGTCGGAGGCCGTCGCGCACCGCCACGACACGTCCCAGTTCAGGATGGCGGGCGCGGTCGTGAACGGCTCGGTGGTGTCGACCGCCGATGGCGTGGACTTCAGGATCACGGACGGCAAGGCGACGGCGCAGGTCGACCAGCACGGCAACCCGCCACAGCTGTTCAAGGACGGTGCCCCCGTGGTGTGCGTCGGACACTGGGCCGCGAACGGCGCCTTCGACTCTGATCAGATCCTGATCAAGCACGGGAACGACTACACGCCGCCCGTCGTGCATCAGCCCGCGGCGAAGCAGTGAAGGCGTCGCTCGGCATTCTGGGCGTCGCGATCGGAGCCGTCGCCGCGGGCCTCGGCATCTGCGGGCTGGCCCGTGGCCTCTGGAAGCACGACGACCGATGGCTCGTCCTCGGACGCCGGTGCATCTTCGGTGTGCTGGCCGCCGCCATCGTCTCGGTCGGGGCGATGGAGTGGGCGCTGCTGACCCACGACTTCTCGCTGCAGTACGTCGCGGAGAACAACGCCCGGGCCACCCCGCTCCTGTTCACGGTCACGGGCCTCTGGGCGAACCTCGAGGGCTCGATCCTCCTGTGGGTCCTCGTCCTCGCCGGCTTCCTCACGTTCACGGCGCACAAGTTCCGGCGCCGGGCGACCGACCCGCTCGTCGCGTGGGCGAACCTCGTGGGCCTCTCGGTGGCCCTGTTCTTCTTCGCGCTCATGCTGGGGCCGGCGAACCCGTTCCGGACGCTCAGCTCGCCCCCGCTCGACGGCACCGGGCCGAACGCGCTGCTCCAGAACCATCCGCTGATGGCGATTCACCCGCCCCTCCTCTATATGGGGCTCGTCGGGTTCACCATCCCCTTCGCGTTCGCCGTCGCGGCGCTGATCACCGGTCGGTTCGGTGAGGGGTGGCTGGCCGACACGCGCAAGGCGACGCTGATCGCCTGGGGTTGCCTGACGATCGGGATCATCCTCGGCGCCTGGTGGAGCTACGAGGTGCTGGGCTGGGGCGGCTTCTGGGCGTGGGATCCCGTCGAGAACGCCGCCCTGCTCCCGTGGCTGACGGCGACCGCGTTCCTCCACTCGGTGATCGTCCAGGAACGGCGGGGGATGCTGCGCGTCTGGAACCTGTCGCTGGTCCTCTCCACGTTCTGTCTGACCATCCTCGCCACGTTCCTCACCCGTAGCGGCGTCCTCAACTCGGTGCACTCGTTCACCGTGTCGGACATCGGCCCGTGGCTGCTGACCTTCCTCGGCGTCGTCGCCGCGGTGAGCATCGCCCTCATCTTCTGGCGCGGCGACCGGCTGCGTTCGCCCGGTCGGATCGACACGCCCGTGTCGCGCGAGTCGGCGTTCCTCGTGAACAACCTGCTCTTTGCCGGCCTGGCGTTCGTGGTGCTGCTCGGCACGGTGTTCCCGCTGCTCGCCGAGGCGCTGCAGGGCAAGCAGCTGTCAGTGGGCGAGCCGTACTTCAACCGGATGACGACCCCGATCGCGCTCGTGCTGCTCTTCATGATGGCGGTCGCGCCCGCGCTGCCGTGGCGGGCCGCGAGCGCGGAGGTGCTGCGGCGCCGGCTCCTGCTCCCGGCGTACGCCGGCGGTGTCACGATGCTCATCGCTCTGGAGCTGGGCACGCGTGGCGTCACGACCGTGCTGGCCTTCGGGCTCGGCGCGTTCGCCCTCGCGGGGATCGTGCGGCAGTTCGCCGTCGGCGCCCGCGCCCGCCGGCGAGCGGATCGGGAGAGCTGGCCGATCGCGACGCGGCGCATGGTCGGCGCCAACCCGCGCCTGTACGGAGGCCTCGTCGTCCACGTCGGCATCGTCGCGATCGCGGTCGCGCTCGCGTCGTTCAGCGCCTTCACCGTCCGGCGGGAGGTGAGCCTGGCCCGGGGCGGGTCCGCCACCGTGAGCGGGTACACGGTCACGTACCTGGGCAACCGGACCACCGCGAGCGCCCAGAAGCGCACCGTCTCGGTCGACCTGCGCATCCACCACGGCGGGAGCGACCTCGGCACCTACGCCCCGGCGATCTCGACCTTCCCCGGCGCCAATGACGGGATCGGCACCCCATCGGTCAAGACGGGCCTGCTGCGCGACGTCTACCTCACGCTCGTGTCGTCTCCGAACCAGCGAGGGCGGATCACGATCGGCGTGGACATCAACGCGATGGTCGTCTGGCTGTGGATCGGCGGGTTCGTCATCGCGCTCGGGACGCTGATCGCGCTGGCGCCCCGCGTGCGGCGACGGGTGCGTCCCGACGGCGTCCCGCCCCGCGACGCGCCGACGCTCGAGCCGCCGCCGACCCCGGAGCGTGAGGTCGTCGGCGTATGAAGCATCCCGCGCGGTGGGCCGCGCTGGCCGTGGCGATCATCGTCGGGGCGCTCGCCGTCGTCCTCGCGTCGCAGGTCAGCACGAACCCCCAAGCCGCGGAGCAGCAGAGCCGGCTCGTCGGTCAGAACGAGCCGAAGTTCACCGTGCACACGTTCGACGGCCAGACGCTGTCGTCGGCCAGCCTCGCCGGCAAGGCCGTCCTCGTGAACTTCTGGAACTCGTGGTGCATCCCGTGCCAGCAGGAGCTGCCCTCGCTGAAGATGTTCGCCG
>JBPYDT010000163.1:0-7134 GCA_051986275.1 Acidimicrobiia bacterium
CGCCCGCGGTGCTCGTCGACGTCGGACGCCTGACGGACCTGTCGTACATCCGCGACGCCGGGGACCACCTCGCGATCGGCGCGCTGACCCGCCACCGCGACCTCGAGACGAGCGAGCCGCTCCGTGCCGAGTGCGGCGTGCTGCGGGCCGTGGCCGGCCAGGTCGGCGACAACCAGGTCCGCCACCGCGGCACGATCGGCGGGTCGCTCGCGCACGGTGACCCGGCCTCCGACCTCCCGGCGGCGCTCCTCGCGCTCGACGCGACGTTCGTCGCGCGCGGGCCGGGCGGGGAGCGGACGGTCGGCGCCGCGGACTTCTTCCGCGGGTTCCTGGAGACCGCCGTCGCGCCCGACGAGCTGCTGACCGAGATCCGCGTCCCGAAGACCGGGGCGAGCGGCTTCAACTACCAGAAGTTCAACCGGCGCGCCCAGGACTGGGCCACCGTCGGCGCGGTCGCGGTCCGGAACGGCGCCACCCGCGTCGCGCTCGTCAACATGGGCACCACGCCGCTCCGGGCGGCCGGCGTCGAGGCGGCGCTGGCCGCCGGGGCGTCCGTCGCCGACGCGGCCGAGCACGCCGCCGAGGGCACCGAGCCGCCGAGCGATCTCAACGCGTCGCCCGAGTACCGCGAGCACCTCGCCCGGGTGCTCGTCCGCCGCGCCCTCACCGAGGCGACCGCCTGAGTCGCGCCGGCGCGCCGTCCGTCGCGGCGGCCGTGCTCGCTGCGGGCCGCGGGTCGCGCCTCGCGAGCCGCACCCCCAAGCCGCTGCTCGTGCTCGACGGCCGGCCACTCGTCCAGTGGGCGGTCGCCGCCGCCACCGCGTCGGGGCTCGCGCCCGTCCTCCTCGTGGTCGGTCGGGCCCGGCGGGCCGTCGCCCGCGCCACGCCCGCGGGCGTCGACGTCGTGCGGTCGCGGCACTGGCGGCGGGGGATCGCGCACTCGCTCCACGCCGCGCTCGACGCGCTCGAGCCGACGGCGGCCGCCGCGGTGTGCGTCGGGCTCGCCGACCAGCCGCTCGTCGGCCCCGACGCCTACCGACGGCTCGCCGCAGCGCACGACGACGGGGCCCGGCTCGCCGTGGCGACCTACGACGGGAACCGCGGCAACCCCGTGCTGCTGGACCGGACGCTGTGGGACGAGGCCCGCGCGCTGCGCGGCGACGTCGGTGCCCGGGCGCTCATGCGCGGTCACGCCGTCGTCGAGGTGGACTGCAGCGGCACCGGCGACCCGACCGACGTCGATACGCTCGACGACCTCCACACCGTCGAGGGAAGGACGCCATGAAGCTGGAGCACGACTTCGAGGTCGGCGCCGAGCTCGCGGACGCGTGGCCCCTGCTCCTCGACCTCGAGCGCATCGCGCCCTGCATGCCCGGCGCGCAGCTCCAGGAGGTGGACGGCGACGAGTACCGGGGCATCGTGAAGGTCAAGGTTGGCCCGATCACCGCGCAGTACCGGGGCGTCGCCCGCGTCGTCGAAGCCGACGAGGCGGCGCGTCGGGTCGTGCTGCGCGCCGAGGGGCGCGACACCCGGGGTCAGGGCAACGCCGCAGCCGACATCGTCGCCACGCTCAGCGCCGAGGGGTCGATGACGCGGGTGCACGTCGACACCGACCTCAACGTGACCGGCAAGGTCGCGCAGTTCGGCCGCGGCGTCATGGCCGACGTGTCGGCGAAGCTCATGGACCAGTTCGTGGAGTGCCTCAGCACCACGGTGCTCAGCGGTGGCAGCAAGCCTGCGCCCGACCCGACGCCCGCGGCTGCGCCGGACGCGGTCGAGACACCGCCGACGCCCGGCGCGCCGGCCGCGGTCGAGACACCGCCGACGACCGCATCGGCTCCGGCCACGCCGGCGCCGACGGGGCCGCGTCGCATCGACGCGCCGGAGGCCGAGGCGGTCGACCTCGTCCGGGCCGCCGGGGGTGCCGTCGCCAAGCGCGTCGTGCCGCTCGTCGCCGTCGGGGTCGTGGTCGTCGGCGTCGTCGTCTGGCTGCTCGTCCGCTAGGCGATCCGCCACCCGCGGGGCCCGCACCCGTAGCATCGAATACGTGTTCGATCCGGACGGCCCGGTGCTCGGCATCGACCCGGGCCTCTCGACCTGCGGGTACGGGGCGGTGCGCCGCGACGGCCGCGACCTCACCGCCGTGGCGTGCGGCGTGGTGCGCACGCCGACCGACGCACCCCTGCCCGAGCGTCTCGCCACGCTCGAGGCCGACCTCGACGCGTTCGTGCGGGAGCTGCGTCCCGCGGCGCTGGCCGTCGAGCGCATCCTGTTCCAGGCGAACGTGCGCACCGCGATCTCGGTCGGGCAGGCGAGCGGGCTCGCGCTGGCCGTCGCGGCGCGGGCCGGCGTGCCCGTCACGCACTACAGCCCCAACGAGGTGAAACTCGCCGTGGCCGGCGACGGCGCCGCGGCGAAGGCCCAAGTCCAGCACATGACCCGCCGGCTGCTCAGCCTGGCGTCGGCCCCGCCGCCCGACGCGGCGGACGCGCTCGCGCTCGCCGTCTGTCATCTCTGGCGCGCGCCGCTCCGCGACGGTGTCGCCCGCGCCGCGGCGAGGGCACGGTCATGATCGGCTCGCTGCGGGGCACGGTGCTCGAGCACGCGGCCGCGGGCGAGGCGATCCTCGAGGTCGGGGGCGTGGGGTACCGGGTGCTCGTCCCCACCGGGACGCCCGGGCTGGTCCCCGGCGAGCCGGCCTTCCTCTTCACGCACCTCCACGTCCGCGAGGACGCCCTCATCCTCTACGGGTTTCCGGAGCGCGACGCCCGCGACACGTTCGAGATCCTGCTCGGCGCGACGGGGGTCGGCCCGAAGCTCGCGCTCGCCATCTGCTCGGTGCACGGGCCGACCGCGCTGCGCCAGCTGGTCCTCGACGGTGACGCCGACGCGCTCACGCTCGTTCCGGGTGTCGGGAAGCGCACGGCTCAGAGGCTCCTCCTCGAGCTCCAGGCGCGCCTCGAGTTCGACGTGCGCACCGCCGACGCCGGGGTCGAGGCTCCCGTCCGTGGGCAGGTCCGGGAGGCGCTCGCCGGACTGGGCTACGGACCCGACGAGGTGCGCGACGCGCTCGCCGGCCTCGAGGACGGCGACTCCGCGGAACGGCTCCTCCGGGACGCGCTGCGCCGGCTGGCCGGCGCAAGGGTGTAGGGGGCGGCGTGCGCGAGGAGCTGCTCCAACCGGGCGCTGATCCCGTCGAGCGCGCCGAGGAGACGACGCTTCGGCCTCGCCGCCTCGCCGACTTCGTCGGCCAGCCGCGGCTGAAGGAGCACCTCGAGATCATGCTCGGCGCGGCCCGTCGCCGGCACCAGGCCGCGGACCACCTGCTGCTCGCGGGCCCACCCGGCGTCGGCAAGACGACACTCGCCGGGATCGTCGCCGCCGAGCTCGACGTCGACCTGCGCGTCACGAGCGGACCCGCGCTCGAGCGCGCCGGCGACGTCGCCGCGATCCTCTCGAACCTCGACGACGGCGAGGTCCTCTTCATCGACGAGATCCATCGCCTGCCCCGCGCCGTCGAGGAGGTCCTCTACCCGGCGATGGAGGACTTCGCGCTCGACATCGTCCTCGGGCGCGGGCCGTCCGCCCAGTCCATCCGCCTCGACCTGCCGCGCTTCACGCTCGTCGGCGCCACGACGCGCAGCGGCATGATCACCGACCCGCTGCGCGACCGCTTCGGGTTCGTCGCCCGCCTCGACTACTACGAGCCCGAGGACCTCGCGGCGATCCTGCACCGCTCCGCGTCGATCCTCGGTGTCGCGCTCACGACCGACGCCGCCGACGAGATCGCCAGCCGGGCCCGGGGCACGCCCCGCATCGCGAACCGGCTCCTGAAGCGGGTGCGCGACTACGCCGAGGTCCGCGCCGACGGGCAGGTCGACGCGGCCGTCGCCGCGGCCGCGCTGGCGCTCTTCGAGATCGACGCCCTCGGCCTCGACAAGGTCGACCGGGCGATCCTCGAGACGCTCTGCGAGCGCTTCACCGGCCAGCCGGTCGGGCTGAACACCCTCGCGGTCACGGTGGGGGAGGCGCCCGACACGATCGAGGACGTCTACGAGCCGTTCCTCCTCAAGGCGGGCCTACTCTTGCGGACCCCCCGCGGGCGGGTCGCGACGCCGTCCGCGTATGTTCACCTGGGGGTCGGCGTCCCGCCCGACGCCAGCCCCAGCCTGTTCGAGTCCTGACGAAGGGCCCGAACAGGCCCTCCGCTACGATCGGCGCTCCGAGCAGGACTGTTGCATGGGCCTCGTCGTCGTCTACCTCGTCATCCTGGTCGCTGCCTTCTTCTTGCTCGTGGTCCGACCGCAGCGCAGGCAGATGGCCGCCCACCGGTCCCTCGTCGCGAGCCTCGAGGTGGGGGACGAGGTCGTCACCACGGGCGGGATCCTCGGCACGATCCGGTCGCAAGACGACGAGATCGCCGAGCTCGAGGTCGCCCCCGGCGTCGTGCTGCGCGTGGCGCGGGCCGCGATCGCCCGGCGCGTCCCCAGCGACATCGAGCCTGCCGCCGGGCCGGACGCGTCGGACGACGGTGAGGCGAGCTGACGATGCGCCGCATGAAGATCTACCTCGCCGGCAGCATCCTCGTGGTCATCGGCGCGATCACCGCCACGATCGTGTCGGGCAACAAGCCGGTCCTCGGTCTCGACCTGAAGGGCGGCGTCTCGGTCACGTACCAGCCCGTGGGCCACCCCAAGCCCGGCGCGCTGAACGAGACCCTCAGCATCATGAACAACCGGGTCAACAGCTTCGGGGTCGCCGAGCCGAGCATCAGCCGCCAGGGCAACGACATCGTCGTCGAGCTCCCCGGCGTGAAGGACCAGGCCAAGGCGCTCCGCCTCGTCGGCCGCACCGCCCAGCTCCGGTTCCGCCCGGTGCTGGCCAACATCCCGCCCCTGCCGGCCGCGCCGAGGGGCACGACGACCACGACGCTGCCCCCGTCCCAAGAGGCCCCGATCCGGGCGGCCGTCGCGTCCTGCAACGTCAGCGAGCTCACGACGCTGGCGCAGAGCGGCACCGTCCTGCCGACGACGCCGCTCGAGAACGACAACGCGAAAGATTGCGTGATCCTCCCGGTGCGCAACAGCAAGCAGCGCCTGTTCCTCGCCCCCGTGCCCGCCAACGCCGCCCTCGGCGTCCCGGCCGGGCTGACCGGGAGCGACGTGAACAGCGCCACCTCGACGTTCTCGTCGGGGCAGGGCTACGCCGTCGACGTCACCCTGAAGGGCGAGGGTCTCGCCAAGTTCAACGCCCTCGCCGCCGCGTCCTACGACTCGTCGAAGCCGGGCAGCAACTCGCCGCGTGACGAGGTGGCGATCGTCCTCGACGGCCTCGTCTACTCGAACCCCGCCTTCCAGACCTCGACGTTCAACGGCCCGGTGCAGATCACGGGCAGCTTCTCGCAGAGCCAGGCGTCCGACCTCGCGACGGTCATCAACTACGGCGCGCTGCCCGTGCAGCTGAACGCGATCAACGTGCAGCAGGTCTCGCCGACGCTCGGCAGCGACCAGCTGAACGCCGGCATCGCGGCCGGGATCATCGGCCTGGCGCTCGTCGCGCTCTACATGCTCCTCTACTACCGGGTCCTGGGGATCGTCGTGTTCCTCGGGCTCGGGGTGAGCGGCGCACTCTTGTACGCGATCGTCTCGGGGCTCGGCCCGTCGCTGCACCTGGCGCTCACGCTCTCGGGCGTGACGGGCATCATCGTGTCCGTCGGCATCACGGTGGACTCGTACGTCGTGTACTACGAGCGCCTGAAAGACGAGGTGCGCACCGGCCGCACCGTCCGCTCGTCCGTCGACCGAGGGTTCGCTCGCTCGTTCCGGACCATCGTCGCCGCCGACCTCGTGTCGCTCATCGGCGCCGGCGCCCTCTGGGCGCTCGCCATCGGCTCGGTGAAGGGCTTCGCGCTCTTCCTCGGCCTCGCCACGATCCTCGACCTCATCGTCTCCTACTTCTTCATGCACCCGCTCGTGTCGCTCCTCGCCCGGCGGCCCGAGCTGGTGCGCATGCCCGGCGTCGGCATCGCCGCCGGGCTCGACGTCCCCGCGGTGCAGGCGTGACCGACACCCTCGAGGCCCCGGCACCGCCGACGAAGCGCCGCCGCACCACCTTCGCCGACCTCTACCACGAGCGCACCAACTTCCAGTTCATCGAGCGGTCGTGGCGCTGGGCCCTGCTGTCGGGCAGCTTCATCTTCATCGCGATCATCGCCCTCGCGGTGGGCGGCTTGAACCTCGGCATCGACTTCACCGGCGGGCTCTCGTACACGGTCACGGTGAAGGGCCCGGTGCCGACGGTGAACCAGGTCCGCAGCGTGCTCGGGCCGATCGGGGAGTCCGACGCCTCGATCTCGCTGCAGGTGAACCGCAGCACCGGCGTCCACTCGATCGTGGTCCAGACGCCGTCCGTGTCGTCCGCCCAGAAAGACAAGATCGCGGCCGCCCTCGCCCGCTACGGCCCCGAGTCGGGCGTCGTGGACGTGAGCCCGACCTGGGGCTCGACGGTGACGAGCAAGGCCGTCCTGGCTCTCCTCGTGTTCTTCGCGCTCATCGCCGTCTACTTGTCGTTCCGGTTCGAGTGGCGCATGGCGCTCGCCGCGATCCTCGCCGTGATCCACGACATCTTGGTGACGGTCGGCGTCTACGCCGTGACCGGATTCCAGGTCGTGCCGGCGACCGTGATCGCCTTCCTCACCATCCTCGGGTTCTCGCTCTACGACACCGTCGTCGTGTTCGACAAGGTGCTGGAGAACACGCCGAAGGTCGGGAGCGACGAGTTCCCCGACTACTCGTCGATGGCGAACCGGTCGCTCAACGCGGTGCTCATGCGGTCGCTGAACACCTCGTTCGTCGCCGTGCTCCCCGTCGCGTCGCTCGTGTTCGTCGGCAGCGGGCTCTTCGGCGCCACGTCGCTGAAGGACTTCGCCCTCGCGCTGTTCGTCGGCCTCGCGACGGGGGCGTACTCGTCGATCTTCGTCGCCACGCCCATCCTCGCCTGGCTGAAGGAGCGGGAGCCGAAGTACCGGGCGGTGCGCGAGCGCTCGCAGCAGCAGGCGCGCCGCCACCGCGACGAGCGGGCGCCCGCCCCCGTCGCCGCCGCCGTCCCGAGCGCGCCGGCGGCCCGGCCGACCGG
>JBPYDT010000164.1:0-8611 GCA_051986275.1 Acidimicrobiia bacterium
TTCCCGACGTACAGCACCCGGCCCGCCCGGTCCTTGAAGAGGTAGACGCCGGGCCCGCGGGGCAGGCGCGCGGTGAGCGCGAGCTTCCCGGCGGACGGATGCGCCCGGATGCGCGGGAGCTCGAGCAGGTCGTCGAGGCCGAGCACGCCGAGCCGCCCGGCGCGCTCGAGGAGGGCGTGCAGCACCTCGAGCGTCGCGCGCGCGTCGGGCAGAGCGCGGTGTACCGGCTCGGTCGGGACGCGCAGGTGCCGTGCCAGCGTGGCCAGGCGCAGGTTCGGGACCTCGTCCCGCACGAGGCGGCGGGCCAGCGCCGCGGTGTCGACGCGCCGGTGCGCGAGGCGCGGGTAGCCGCGCGCGGTGAGCGCCGCGTCGAGGAACGACACGTCGAAGCGAACGTTGTGCCCGCCGAGCACCGTCGTGTCGGCCGGACCGAAGAACTCCAGCAGCGGCGGGAGCACCTCGTCGATGGGTGGCGCGGGGATGACCATCGCCTCGGTGATGCCGGTCAGCACCGTGATGAGCGGCGGGATGGCCACCCCGGGGTTGACGAGCGTGTGCAGCTCACCGAGGCACTCGCCACTGCGGTACTTCACCGCACCGACTTCGGTGATGGCGCACGTCGCGGGCGACCCGCCGGTCGTCTCGAGGTCCACGACGACGAACGTCACGTCGTGGAGCGGTGTCCCCAGGTCGTCGAAGCCGCGCTGGACCGCCCGGCCCTCGACGGCGACGGAGGCGGGGGCGGCCACGGCCGGCCAGGGTAGCGAACGTACGTTCGATTGACCAGGGCCTCGGGATAGGCTGCGGCGCGTGGCGCCAGCGACGCGGTACCGCTGCTCGGCGTGCGGGAACCTGACGCGCTTCGACGTCGTGGCCGTGCGCCGCACGGAGGCGTTCCACCACTACAGCGTGGCGGGCGACCTCACCGTCGAGGACGAGGTCGTGGTCGACGAGCGCGTGGAGGAGGTCCGCTGCCGCTGGTGCGGCGCCGCGGGCGACGCCATCGAGGCGCGGCCGGCAGCGTCCGAGGCCTCGGGCTGAATTCGGCTCCGCGGGGCCCGCGGGGCGCCGTCACTCGCCCAGGACCTGCACGACGATCGTCCGCGTCCGCGGCCGGTCGTCAAGGTCGACGCACACGATGCGCTGCCACGTCCCGACGGCGAGCCGACCGCCCTGGACGGGCACCGCCACCGACGGGCCGAGCAGCGCGGCGCGGACGTGGGCGTGGCCGTTGGTGTCGGCGTTCCGGTCGTTGTGCTCCCACGGCCGATCTCGGGGTGCCAGCTGCTCGAGCACCGCGTTCAGGTCGGCGTTGCACCCGGGCTCGCACTCGATGGTCGTGACGGCACACGTCGAGTGGGCGACGAAGACGGTGCAGAGCCCGTCGCGCAGGCCGGCGTCATCGACGACGCGCTGCGCCCGCTCAGTGAGATCGACCACCTCACCGTCGCCGCGCGTCGAGATGGACAGCTCTTCAGCCTGGGCCAGCACCGGCCGGAGTGTATGTGAGTCAAAACCGACCGAGGTGCTCTCGACGCTTGCTCAGCGGATACATCGGACGAGACGCGGGCCGACGGCGGCCCCTGAACCGAGCGCCCGGGCGTGACGTGGGAGGCGGTCCACCCAGGCTGGCATGCTGCCGGTCCGACGAGAGGACACCGCCATGCCCCCTGACACCACCGCCCTGGCCCGCGCGCAGGACGCCTTCGGCGCCCGGCTCCGGCGGGTCGAGCCCGACCAGTGGGCTCTTCCCACGGTGTGCCCCGACTGGACGGTGCGCGACCTGGTCAACCACGTCGTGGTCGGCAGCACGATGTCGGTGCAGCTGCTCGACGGCGCGACCGTCGAGCAGATCAGGGCGCTGTTCCACGACGACGCGCTCGGTGACGACCCGGTCGAGACCCGGCGTCAGACCGCGGCGGCCGAACGGGAGGCGTTCGGGGCGCCGGGCGCACTCGACCGCATCGTGCACCACCCGGCGGGTGACATGCCCGGGGCGATGCTGCTCGGGTTCCGCACCGGCGACAACCTGCTCCACACGTGGGACCTCGCCCGAGCCACGGGCGGCGACGAGGTGCTGCCGGACGACGTGGTGGCCGACGTCTGGACCGTGCTCGAGCCGTTCGGGCCGACCATCGGGGCGCTCGGGGTGTTCGGCGACGGGCCGAGCGGCACCGTCGGACCCGATGCCCCGCTCCAGAACCGACTGCTGGACCTGAGCGGTCGTCGCCCCTGACTGTCACAGGCCCGCGCGACGCTGCGGGTCATGCGGATCGACTGTGACGAGTGCGCGATGCAGGGCACCGAGGTGTGTGACGACTGCGTCGTGACCTACCTGGTCCGGCGGCGACCCGCCGAGGCCGTCGTGCTCGACCTCGAGGAGGAGCGGGCGCTGCGCCGCTTCGCCGGCGCCGGGCTCGTCCCGACGCTGCGGCACGTGGCGCGCCTCGACGACCGCCGGGCGGGCCGACCCGCGTCGGCGTGACCGAGCCCGCCGTCTAGTCGGCGACCTCGGCGCGCAGGGCGCCCACCGTCGACTGCGCCTCGGGCCGGTGCGCGAAGGGGTCGTAGCGGAAGATCCGCATGGCGTTCTCGTGCGTGATCTTCGCCGCGTCCGCCGCCGGCACTCCCTCGAGCTGCTTGGCCATCGCCTCGGGCGAGTGGGGCCACGTCGAGTCGGAGTGCGGGTAGTCGCACTCCCACGTGATGTTGTCGACGCCGATGCGGTCCCGGTCCTCGACCCCGGAGCGGTCGCTGATGAAGCAGAACGTGAAGTGCTCGAGCGCGACCTCGCTCGGCAGCCGGTCAGCGAAGTCCTGGTGCGTCCAGTAGCGGTGCTGCTGGTACACGTAGTCGATGCGCTCGAGCCAGTAGGGGATCCAGCCCGTCCCGCCCTCCGAGAGCGCGAACTTCAGGTTCGGGAAGCGGCGCAGCACCGACGACCAGATCAGGTCGGTCGCGGCGTTCATCGTGTTGAGCGGCGTCAGCGTGATCATGATGTCGATCGGCGCGCCGGGAGCGATCTCGAGGCTCGTCGACGACGACCCGATGTGCAGGCAGATGATCGTGCCCTCGTCCTCGCACGCCTTGAAGAACGGGTCCCAGTGGTCCCCGAAGATGTGGGGCCAGCCGAGCTTGTACGGGTTCTCGGAGAACGTGACGGCGTGGCAGCCCTTCTTGGCGACGCGGCGCACCTCGTCCGCCATCAGCTGCGGGTCCCAGATCGGTGGGATGGACAGCGGGATGAACCGGCCGGGGTAGGTGCCGCACCACTCGTCGATGTGCCAGTCGTTGTAGGCCCGCAGCAGGTTCAGGCCGATGTCGAGGTCCTTCGACCGGGAGAAGAGCTGCCCGCAGAACTGCACGAAGCTCGGGAAGCACATCGACCCGAGGACGCCGTTGCGGTTCATGTCCTTGACGCGCTCGTGGATGTCGTAGCAGCCGTCGCGGATCATGTCGTAGGACGTCGGCTCGATGTTGTACTCCTCGGGCGGGCGGCCCGCGACCGCGTTCAGCCCGATGTTGGGGATCTCCGCGTCCTGATACACCCACACGTCGGTGCCGTTGTCCTTGTGCACGCTCCGAGGCGCGTACGGCTTCCACTTCTCGGGCAGGTGCGCGTCGAACAGCGTCGGGGGCTCGACGACGTGATCGTCGACGCTGACCAAGATGAGGTCCTCAGCGTTGGGCATGGCGGCGCTCCCCGATCGAAACTGACTCTCGTGTCAGCCTAGGTCGCGTCCGGGTAGCCTCGCGGCCCGACCGAAGGGGGAGCCGTGACGAGCCCGAACGTGACCGACTTCGCGTTGTTGCTGGCCCGGGTGTGGCTCGGCGTGATGATCTTCGCCCACGGATGGCGTCACATCGGCGCGCTCCGCTCGGGACCCGGGATGGCGAACTGGTTCGAGAGCCTCGGCCTGCGTCCCGGTTGGCTGCACGCCTGGACGGTGACGGTCACCGAGCTGGCCGCGGGCGTCGCGCTCGTCGCCGGGTTCCTGACACCGATCGCCTACGGCGGCCTCGCGGCGATCGGGCTCGTGGCCGCGTTCACGAACCACCTGAAGAACGGCTTCTTCCTCAGCTCGAAGCAGGAGGGGTGGGAGTACGTCGTCGGCATCGCGGTCCTCGCCATCTCGCTCGGCACGCTCGGGCCCGGCAGATGGTCGCTCGATCACGCCATCGGGATCTCGTTCCCGTTCCAGAACGGGACCGCGCTGCTCATCACCGCGGTGCTCGGCCTCGGCGGCACCGTGGCGTTCCTCCTGGCGTTCTGGCGCCCGCCGACGCCGCCGATCTGACCGTCGCCGGTCACGAGCCGAGCGCGGCGACGAGGCGTCCGACGACGTCGCGCCAGTCGGCGACGATCCCGACGTCGGCCGCGTCGAACACCCGGGCGTCGCGCGCGGGGTGCAGCGCCAGGATCGTCCCGGCCCCGGCGACGCCGACCATGTGCTCGACCGCGCCGACGACTCCGACCGCCACGTAGAGCCGCGGCGTCAGGACCCGTCCGGTCAGCCCGACCTGCCGGGCTGGTGAGAGCCAGTGGCGGTCAGCGACGGGTCGGGTGCAGGCGAGCGCGGCACCGAGCCGTTCGACGAGTGGCGTCAAGCGGGCGTAGTCGGCGGGGTCGACACCAAGCCCGACGCCGACGACGACCGCAGCACGGTCGAGGGCGGCGAGGTCGGCGTCCTGCGTGCGCGACTTCACTCGCACCCGCGAGCAACGGGGGACCGTCGACGCGCTCGATGGAAGGTCGACGGGTGCCCGGCGGAGCACCCGGGGGAGCGAACCGGGTCGGATCGTGACGACGACGGGAGGCTCGTCGCCGAGCCGAGTCGCCACGAACCCGCCCCCGAGCACCGGGATCTCGACCTCTAGGAGGTGGTGTGCCGCACTGACGACGCTTGTCGCGCCCGCGAGCAGTGTGCCGTCGAGCGCGACCGCCGTCCGAGCCGCGACCTCGCGTCCCCAGTCGGTGCTCGTCACGAGCAGCGCCGCGGGCCTCGCCGCGTCCGCCCATCTCACGACCGCGCCCGCCACGTCCTCGGCGCCGTCCGACCCCTCGAGCCGCACCACACGATCGGCGCCCGCCGGGCCCAGGAGCGCGGGATCGTCGCTCGGACCGATCGCCACCACCTGCCCTCCGGTCGAGCGCACGACCCGCGCGGCGGCCGCGAGCAAATCCCCGGCATCGTCCCTGCGCGCTGGCTCAGTCACCACCGCGACGACGGTGCCGTTCGCGCGACGGCGGGTCGTGACGTTGGTCGTGTTGTCTGCGTCGTGCAGCGCGCCTCGTGCGTGGAGGACCGCGACGGCACGTGTGACCTGCTGGTCGACGGGTCCTTCGAGGACGATCCGCTCGCGCGGCGCGCGCGGGCGAACCTCGACGGCGCCGGCCGCCGATCTGCTCGGCGACCGCGGCGCGAACCGCACGAGCTGATCCGTGGCACGCGACGGCGCGGTCGACGGCTCGATGAGCCGCGCGCCGCATGACACGACCGCGGGGAGCTCGACGGCCGCCTGCGCCCACCCGTCGTCGAGCTCGCAGCGCACGTGGAGAGTCGATCGCTGGAGACTCAGATGACGCGCCGGCCCGACGAAGGGCAGGCCGAGCCGTGCCGCCACCTGTGGTCCGATGTGGCCGCCGTCCCCGTCGGCCCCCCGCCGGCCCGTGAGGATGAGGTCGAAACCGCCAGCGGCGAGCAACGCGTCGGCGAGCGCGCGCCCGATCGCCATCGGGTCGGGCCCGGGGTCGTCGACGACCAGCCCGTCGCAGGCCACGTCGGTCTCCGCCGCGGCGGTCATCGCTTCGCGCGCGACCCGCTCGGCGCTCGGCGGCCCGAGCGTCACGACGGTCACGGTGCCGTCTCCGATCGCCGCTGCGAGCTCGCAGGCCTGCGCGACGGCGCGTCGTGAGAACGGATCGAGCACGAGGTCGGCGCGCGACGCTTGCTTCCCGTTCGTCGCGGCGCACACATCCCGGATCGGCTTCACCAGGGCGGCGATCCGCACGCCGCCGCAGCGTAGGCTGTGAGGCTTCGCGACCCGAACGAGAGGCCATGGCCACCCGAGAAGCCGTCATCGTCGACACCGTCCGCACCCCCGTCGGCAAGCGAAAGGGTGGACTCGCCGGCTGGCACCCGACCGACCTGCTCGGCTTCACCCTGCGGGCGTTGCTCGAGCGCCGCGACGTCGACCCGGCCCAGATCGACGACGTCGTCGGTGGGTGCGTGACCCAGGCTGGGGAGCAGGGCTGCAACGTGACGCGGAACGCGTGGGTCGCCGCCGGGCTGCCGTCCCACGTGCCGGCGACGAGCGTCGACCGGCAGTGCGGATCGTCCCAGCAGGCGGTGCACTTTGTCGCCCAAGGCGTCCTGTCCGGGGCGTACGACCTGGCCATCGCCTGTGGCGTGGAATCGATGACGCGGGCCCCGATGTCGAGCAACGCGCGTGGCGGGATCGGCCCGTTCAGCCCGGCGTTCCTCGAGGCCTGCAACGGTGTCCTCGGCATCCAGTTCTGGGTCGCCCAGGTCCTCGCCGACAAGTTCGGCGTGACCCGCGAACAGATGGACGCGTTCGCGCTCGAGAGTCACCGCCGTGCCGCCGAGAACACCGACTCGGGCTGGTTCGCCGACGAGCAAGTCCCGGTCCCGATCCGCGACGCCGACGGTGTCGGGACCGGCGAGCTGCTGAGCGCCGACGAGGGGATCCGGCAAGACACGACCGCCGCCATCCTCGCCGGGCTTCCGCCTGCCTGGGTGTCCGACGACCAGCCCGCGCCGGACATCACGGCCGGGAACTCGTCGCAGATGAGCGACGGCGCCGCCGCGATGCTGATCGCCGAGCGGTCGGTGGCGGAGCGACTGGGCCTGCCGATCCGCGCTCGGTTCGCGCACTTCACCGTGCTGGCCGACGACCCCGTGCTCGTCCTGTCGGCGCCGAACCCGGCCACGCGGCGGCTGCTCGACCGGTCCGGGATGCGGATCGAGGACTTCGACGCGATGGAGTGCAACGAGGCGTTCGCGTCGATCGCGCTCATGTGGGCGACCGAATTCCAGCCCGACCCGACGCGGCTGAACCCCCGCGGCGGCGCGATCGCGCTCGGCCACCCGCTCGGCGCGAGTGGCGTGCGCATCATGACGACGCTGCTGCACCACCTCGAGTCGACCGGTGGCCGCTACGGCTTCCAGACCATGTGCGAGGGCGGTGGACAGGCGAACGCCACCGTGATCGAGCGCCTGGGCTGAGTTGGTCGAGCTCCATGCCGGCCGGGCGCGGGCCGTGCTCGACGAGGTGCACGGCGGGCGGCTCGAGCGGCTCGAGGTCGACGGGGTCGACCTGCTCGTCCCGCCCGAGGTCGACGACCACAACCACGGGGCGTTCCCGATGGCGCCGTGGGCGGGCCGGATCCGCCACGGCCGGTTCCGCTTCGACGGCGTCGACTACGAGGTGCCCTGCAACGCCCCACCGCACGCCATCCACGGCATCGCCCGCGACCGCCGCTGGCGCGTGGAGGCCTCGACGCCTTCCAGCGCCACGATCGCCGTCGCCCTCGACGCGCCGTGGCCGTTCGGCGGGCGCGTCGTGCAGCACGCCGCGCTCGCCGCGGGGGCGCTCACGCTGACGATGGAGGTGCACGCCGCCGACCGGCCGATGCCCGTGACGTGCGGCTGGCATCCGTGGTGGTACCGCACGCCGAAGGTCGGCGCCGCGCCCCTCGAGGTGGAGCTGCACGCCGATCAGATGTACGCCCGAGACGAGGAGAGCATCCCGACCGGCGAGCTGACCCCGGTGCACGCGCCGCCGTGGGACGACTGCTTCACGGGCCTCGGGGACCCGGTCGCGGTGCTCAACTGGCCGGAGACCCGCACGGTGCGGATCCAGTCCGACTGCCGTTGCGTCGTGGTGTTCACCGAGCCCGAGCACGCGATCTGCGTCGAGCCCCAATCCGGGCCACCCGACGCGGTGAACCTGGGCGTGGCGAGGGGCCAATTAGGTGGGGAGGCGACGGTCGTGACGCCCGGGTCGCCCCTCGTCGTGCACGCCACCTTCGCGTGGGGCTAGCCCGCTGCGGCCCGAGCGGGTGTTCGGGGCCGACTCGGGGCCGTCACGGAGGAGCCGCGTAAGAGGCGCGTTTTCGCATTGTGGGCTTAGTGAGCGCATGTCGTGCTCGGGTGGCCGCTCGCGCCGGCGTTCACCGGCTGACGCGCGTTACGCGCCCGGCTCCCGCGGGTCGCGCCACATCAGCCACAGCCGCGGCCCGTCGGGCAGGTCGACGGTCTCGGTGACGGCGAAGCCGTGTCGCTCGTAGAAGGGGACGTTGCGCTCCTTCGAGGACTCGAGGTACGCGGGCAGCGCGTCGGCGTCGAGGCGCTGGAGCTGGTCGACGAGCAGCGCCGATCCGAGCCCGTGACCCTGCTGCTCGGGATCGGTCCCGAGCGTCGACAGGTACCAGTGCGGCGGCTCGTGCGGGTGGCGCGCCTCGATCTGGTTGAAGGCCGCCAGCCGGCTGGCGAGCCAGCGCAGCGGGAGGATGCGCAGGATCGCGGGCAGGAACCGCAGCTGGTCGAGGAGGCTGAGGCGCCACCTCTCGGGCGGGAGCCAGATGGCG
>JBPYDT010000165.1:0-5364 GCA_051986275.1 Acidimicrobiia bacterium
GCGACCCTGCTCGCCCGGCGCGCACAGCTCGAGCTCCTCGTAGCCGAGCAGCTCGCGCGCCGCGTCGGTGTCCTGGCACTCGACGACGTCGAGGTCGCCGGGGCCGACCCCCGCGGCGGCGTACGCGTCACGCGCCGCCAGCGTCGTCGGGGGCGGGATGTCGGTGTCGTCGACGCCGCTCAGGGGCGTGGCCTCGCCCAGCACCGATCCGGAGAGATGCGATCGCAGCACCGCGGTGTCGAGCCGGACGGGCGCGCCGGCCGCCGTCGCGCGACCGGTCAGGACGACCGCCGCGGCCCCTTCGTTCGGCGAGCAGAGCATGTGGAGGTGCAGCGGCTCGCAGACCACCCGGGAGCCCAGCACCTCCTCGACCGACGTCTCCTGGCGGAACATGGCGTCCGGGTTGGCCACGCCGTGGCGTCGGTTCTTCACGACGACCGCCGCGAGCTGCTCCTTCGTCACGCCGGCCTCGCGCTGGAGCCGCTGGGCGCGGAGCGCGAAGTAGGCGGGCGTGGCGGCCAAGCCGGCCTCCTCGCGCCACGGCTCGAAGAACGACGAGCGGATGATGCCCTTCGGCATCTTCTCGAGCCCGAAGACGAGCACGGTCTCGTACTGGCCGGCCCGGATCGCCCCCGCGGCGAGCATGAGCGCCGCGGCGCCGGACGCGCAGCCCGCCTCGATGTCGACGATCGGCATGCCCGTGCGGCCGAGCGCCCCGAGCACCTTGTGGCCCGCCGCGACGCCGGCGTACGCGGTGCCGCAGAACGCGGCGTCGAACTCTGGATCGCCCGCCTCGGCGAGCGCCGCGGACACCGCGGTGCAGCCCAGGTCGGTGACGCTGCGCTCGGGGAACCGGCCGAAGGGGTGGAGGCCCACGCCGGCGATGCGGACGGCGTCGCTCATGCCGGCACGAAGGTGTAGGTGACGACCGTGTCGCCGTCGGTGTTGGCGTGCAAGGCCGCCGTCGCGGCGCGCACCGGCATCCCGAAGCGCAGGGCGTCGACGTCGGTCGCTTCCAGCCGGGTGATGACCCGCAGCCCCTCCGGCAGCTCGACGACGCCGAACCCGAACGGCACCGGGCCCTCATAGCCGGGCGGCGCGGTGTGCACCGCGGTCCAGCCCCAGAGCGTGCCGGTCGACGACAGGCGAACAGGCTCGACGTCGTCGCCCCGACACGCCGGACACGTGGTCGCCGCCGGGAACTGGTAGCGGCCGCACGTGCGGCAGCGCGAGGCGAGCAGCGCGACCTCGCCGTCGCGGAACTCGAACAAGCCGTCGTGCACCGGGACCGCGCGGCGGCTCACACGACACCGTCCGCCGCGAGCCGGTTCAGCTCCTCCTCGGCCACGCCGAGCTCGCCGCCGAGCACCTCGCGCGTGTGCTCGCCGAGGCGCGGCGCGCCCGAGGGCGGCGCGGGCGGCTCACCGACGCGGCGCGGGAAGGGGGCCTGCTGGCGCAGCGGACCCACGACGGGGTCGTCCACCGTCACGAGGTCGCCGCGGCTGGCCAGATGGGGGTCGGCGAAGATCTCGGCGGCGGTGTACGCGGTCGCGACCGGCACGTCACACGCCACGCAGCGCGCTTCGATCTCGGCCGCGGGGAGCCCGGCCGCCCACGCCGCCACGAGCCCGTTGATCTCGTCGCCGCGGGCGGCCCGGTCGGCGAGGCGGGCGAAGCGCACGTCGTCGACGAGCTCGAGTCGGTCCATCGCCTTGCACAGGCGGGCGAAGTTGGCGTCCGAGCCGGCGACGATGCACACGTACTTGCCGTCGGCGCTGGCGTAGTTGTCGAGCGGCGCCGAGTTGGCGAGCCGGTTCCCCTCGCGGCTTCGAACCATGGCCAGGCGGTCGTAGGCGGGCAGCGTCCACTCGAGGACGCGCAGCGCCGCGCCGTAGAGCGCGGCGTCGATCACCGCCCCGTGACCGCCGCGCGCGTCCCGGGCGTAGAGCGCGCACACCGCGGCGTGCGCGGCGAAGACACCGGTCAGGTAGTCCGAGATCGTCACGCCGACGCGCACCGGCGGGCGGTCGGGGTAGCCCGTCAGGTGCAGCAGTCCGCCGTAGCCGATCCCGACGCGGTCGAGGCCGGGCCGGGGCGCGTAGGGGCCGTCCTGCCCGAAGCTGCTGATCCGCACGGTCACGAGTCGCGGGTCGAGCTGGGCCGGCGCGATGTCCCAGCCTTCGAGCGTCCCGGGCCGGAAGTTCTCGACGACGACGTCGGCCGTGGCGGCGAGGCGCCGGAACAGGTCCTGGCCCCGCGCGTCGCGCAGGTCGAGCGTCACGCTGCGTCGACCCCGGCCTTCGACGGCCCAGAACAGGGAGTAGCCCGGACTGTCGTCGTCCGTCGGGACGAACGGGCCGATTTCTCGCATGAAGTCCCCGCGGCGCGGCTGCTCGACCTTGATGACGTCGGCGCCTTGCTCGCCGAGGAGGCCCGCGCAGAACGGCGCCGCGATCCGGGTGCCGAGATCGAGGACGCGCACGCCCTCCAGCGGTCCGGTCATCGACCTGCCTGCTCGCGCTTCACCGCGTCCATCCCGCCCTTGCTGCGGGCGTCGCTCGCGGCGAGCGCGGTCGCGGTGTTGCTCACCAGCTGGTGGATCATGAAGTGGTAGCGCCACGAGTCGCGCTGCCCGGCCAGGTCGAGCATGCGGTTGATCGACTCCTTGATCGCCTGCGCCGTGACCGGCGGCACGAGCGCCACCTGCTCGGCCATCGCCTTCGCCGCGTCGGCGAGCTCCGCGACCGGCACGACCCGGTTGACGAGCCCGAGGCGGGCCGCCTCGGGCGCGTCGATGGTCTCGGCGCAGAGGAGGAACTCCTTCGCCTTGCGCGGTCCGAGCTCCCACGGCTCGACGAGCAGCTCGACGCCGACGCCCGTCATGCGCGCGACCGGGTTGGAGAAACGGGCGTCGTCGGCCGCCACGATGAGGTCGCACATGCACGCCAGCATGAGCCCGGCGGCGGCGCAGGCGCCCTGAACGGCGGCGATGGTCGGCTTGCGGAAGTCGCGCAGCTTCACGCACCGGTCGAAGTACATGACCTGCTCGTGCCGCCACTTCCCCTCGGGGGTCGCGCGCATCCGCGCCCACTCGTCGGCCCCGCTCAAGATCTCCTTCAGGTCGTGCCCGGCAGAGAAGTGCTTCCCGTCACCGGCGAGAACGACGACGCGGACGTCGTCGTCGGCGTCGGCGCGGTCGAGCGCCGCGTCGAGCTCGTCGAGGAGCTGGCTGTTCTGCGCGTTCGCGACCTCGGGGCGGTGCAGCGTGATCGTCGCGACCGGCCCCTCGACGCCGTAGCGGATGACCTCGAAGTCCACGAGCACATCATGCCAGTGGCCGCCCGCGGCTCGAGCGAACGCTGGTCAGGTGCGGGACGGCTCGCGGGGCAGACCGAGCACGCGCTCGCCGATGATGTTGCGCTGGATCTCGTTCGTGCCCGCCCAGATCGACGACGCCTGGTAGTAGAGCCACGAGCGCTGCCAGGTCCCATCGCCGGGGTTGTCCGCCGCGCCGTGCCACAACGGCGCCGCCGCGCCGAGCACGGCCATCACCGTGTCGTGGAGGCGCTTGCTCATCTCGCTCCAGGCGAGCTTCAGGGCGCTGCCCTCAGGACCGAGCTCGCGCCCGTGCGCCAGCCGGGAGAGGCTGCGCCAGTTCGCGAGCTGGAACAGCCGCACCTCGACCGCGGCCTGGGCGAGCCGCGGCCGCAACCGGTCGTCCTCCCACGCGCCCTGGTCGAGGGCGACCCTGAGCAGCTCGTCGACGAGCTGCAGATGGATCACGAGCTGGCGCGGGTTGATGCCGCGCTCGTGCGTCAGCGTGGAGTTCGCCACGCTCCACCCATCGTTCAGGGGTCCGATGAGCCGGTCGGCGGGCACGAAGGCGTCGCTGAAGAACACCTCGTTGAACTCGGTCTCGTCGGTGATCTGGCGCAGCGGCCGCACGTCGACGCCCGCCGCGCGCATGTCGACGGCGAACGCCGAGATGCCCCGCTGCTTGGGGACGTCGGGGTCAGTGCGCGCCAGGCAGAGGCCCCAGTCGGCGAACTGCGCGTAGCTCGTCCACACCTTCTGGCCGTTCAGGACCCACCCGCCTTCGACGGGCGTCGCCCGGGTGGTGAGCGACGCCAGGTCGCTGCCCGCGCTGGGCTCGCTGAACAGCTGGCACCACAGCTCCTCCGCGGGGAGGATCCGGCTGAGCCAGCGCGCCTGCTGCTCCGGTGTGCCGTGCGCGAGCAGCGTCGGGCCGACGAGGTTGATCCCGATCCGGCCGACGAGCTCGGGGGCGCGGGCGCGCGCCAGCTCCTCGGTGACGATGAAGTGCTCGACCGGGCCGGCGCCGCGCCCCCCGTAGGCCTCGGGCCAGGCGACGCCCACCCAGCGGCCGGCGGCCAGCTGGCCCTGCCACGTCCGCAGGAAGGCGACTTCCTCGGCGAGGTCGTCGAAGCGTGGCGGCAGCCCCTTGCCGTACTCCCACGGCAGCTGCTCGCGCAGCCAGGCGCGGAACTCGTCGCGGAGACGCTGCTCCGCGTCGGTCGGGGCGAGGTTCACCCGCGCTGGTCGATGGGGACGTACTCGCGCTCGACGGGCCCGACGTAGATCTGCCGGGGTCGACCGATCTTGGTGCGCGGGCTCTCCATCATCTCCTTCCAGTGCGCGATCCAGCCCGGCAGGCGCCCGAGCGCGAACAGCACCGGGAACATCTGCGTCGGGAAGCCCATCGCCCGGTAGATGAGCCCCGAGTAGAAGTCGACGTTGGGGTAGAGCTTGCGCTCGACGAAGTAGCTGTCGGAGATCGCGACGTCCTCGAGGCGGAGCGCCAGGTCGAGCAGGTCGTCCATGCGGCCGAGCTCCTCGATGACGCGGTGGGCCTGCTCCTTGATGATCCGGGCCCTCGGGTCGTAGTTGCGGTACACGCGGTGCCCGAAGCCGGACAGCCGGAACGGGTCGTCCGGGTCCTTCGCCCGCGCCACGAACGCGTCGACGTCGTTGCCGTTCGCCCGGATCGCCTCGAGCATCTCGATGACGGCCTGGTTGGCGCCGCCGTGCAGCGGCCCCCAGAGGGCGTTGATGCCGGCGGCCACCGACGCGAACAGGTTCGCCTCGCTCGAGCCGACGAGTCGAACCGTCGACGTCGAGCAGTTCTGCTCGTGGTCGGCATGCAGGATGAGCAGCTGCTTCAGCGCGTGCACGACGATCGGGCTCACCTCGTACCGCTCCGACGGCACCGCGAACATCATCGTGAGGAAGTTCTCGATGAGGTCCAGCTCGTTGTTCGGGTAGAGGAACGGCTGGCCGATCGACTTCTTGTACGAGTACGCCGCGATCGTGGGCAGCTTCGCGATGAGGCGCACGATCGCCAGC
>JBPYDT010000166.1:0-6412 GCA_051986275.1 Acidimicrobiia bacterium
CTTCCCGGGGTGGGCGTCGGCCGCGCCCTGGGTCAGCTCGGCCCGGCACGTCACCGTCACCGTCCGCTGGCGCGAATCCATGACCGCGATCGCCGGCCTCGGGACCACTACCTGCCTCGAGGTGGGCCACGGGTCGATGCTCGCCGGCCTCGCGAAGCGCACCGTCCCGCAGGTGACCGTCCGGGGCGTCGCCACGCCCGACGACGCGGCGGCGCTCTCGCTCGAGGAGGTCCGCTGATGGAGACCGTCCTCGACCACGGCGAGGGGCTGCTCGTCCCCGAGCGCATGATCGTCGCGCCCACCGCCGGGGTATTCCGGCCCGTCGAGCTGCCCGCGGACAGCGACGTCGAGTCGGGCCAGACCGTGGGCCTCCTCGAAGGGCCGGGTACCGTGACGGCCGTGGCCAGCCCGTTCGCGGGCCGACTCGTCGGCCTGCTCGCGCACCCGGGAGAACGCATGCGAGAGGGACAGCCGATCGCCTGGCTGCGCGTCCACTGACGATGCGGGCCGCCATCGCCGGCTGGGGCGTGGCGCTGCCCGACGGCCGGCTCACCAACGCCGACCTCGAGCGCCTCGTCGAGACGTCCGACCAGTGGATCGTCGAGCGCACCGGGATCCGCGAGCGACGCATCGCCTCCCCGGACGAGACGACCGCCAGCCTCGCCACCGAGGCGGGCGCCGCGGCGATCAAGTCCGCGGGCCTCACGCCGGTCGACGTCGACCTGCTCATCATCGCCACCGCCACCCCCGAGCAGCCGATCCCGCACACCGCGGCGTTCGTCGGCGATTCGCTCGGGCTGCGCTGCGGCTCGTTCGACATCAACGCGGGGTGCGCGGGGTTCGTGTACGAGCTCGTCGCGGGCGGTGCGCTGCTCTCCTCGGGCGGGCTCGAGCACGTGCTCGTCATCGGCGCGGAGACGCTCTCGCGCGTGATCGACCCGACCGACCGGGCGACGTGCGTGCTCTTCGGCGACGCCGCTGCCGCGCTCGTCCTCGAAGCCGCGCCCGACGACGGGCCCGGACTGCTCGCGTTCGACCTCGGCTGCGACGGCAGCCTCGCCGGGCTGCTGGGGGTCCGCGCGGGCGGAAGCCGCCAGCCGACCACGGTCGAGACGCTCGCCGAGGGCCTCCAGTACCTGCAGATGCACGGGCCCGAGGTGTTCCGCCGGGCCGTGCGGGTCGTGGTCGACTCGGCCAATGCCACCCTGGCCCGGGCGGGCGTGGCATCCTCGTCGGTCGACTGGTTCGTCCCCCACCAGGCGAACGCCCGCATCATCGATGCCGCGGCGCAACGGTTGGGGATCCCGGCGGAGCGCACCATCGTGAACATCGACCACTACGGCAACACCTCCGCGGCCTCGATCCCGTTGGCGCTCGCTGAGGCGGCCGACGCGGGCCGGCTCCACCCCGACGACCTGGTCCTCTTCTCCGGCTTCGGCGCCGGCATGACTTGGGGCAGCGCGCTCGTGCGCTGGGGGCGCCCGTGACCGCTCACACCGCGCTCGTCACCGGCGCGTCCCGCGGCATCGGGCGCGCCATCGCGCACGCCCTCGCCGCGGATGGGCACCGCGTGGCCTGCCTGTCCGCCACCGACGCCGCGAAGGAGACCCAGCGCGAGCTCGAGGCCGCAGGCCACGAGGCCCTCGCCGTGCTCGCCGACGTACGGGACGCCGACGCGGTCGACGGGGCGTTCGGTGAGGTCGAGAACGCGTTCGGTCCGGTCGAGATCCTCGTGAACAACGCCGGGGTGACGGCTGACGGTCTCGTCGCGCGCATGAGCGACGAGCAGTGGACCCGCGTGCTCGACACGAACCTGACCGGTGCCTTTCACACCATCCGCCGCGCGACGCCGAAGCTGATGCGCAACCGCTGGGGCCGGATCGTGAACGTCGCGTCGGTCAGCGCGTACGCGGGCGCGCCGGGCCAGGCGAACTACTCGTCGGCGAAGGCCGGCCTCGTCGGGCTGACGCGCGCCGTCGCGCGCGAGCTCGCGTCGCGACAGATCACCTGCAACGTCGTGGCCCCGGGGCCTATCGTGACTGACATGACCGCGGCCTTGCCCGCCGAATGGCGGGCGACGATGGAGGCCGCGGTCCCGCTCGGCCGTCTCGGTGAACCGGCCGACGTGGCGAGCCTCGTAGCCTTCGTGTGCTCCGAGGCCGCCGGCTATGTGACCGGCGCCGTCCTACCCGTGGACGGCGGCCTCGGCATGGGCCATTGAGCCCAGCCGACCGATGAGGAGGAACCATGGAGCGTGACGAGGCACTCGCCGCCTTGCGGGAGGTGGCGGTGGAGGTGCTGTCCGTCGAACCGGACGCCGTCACCGAAGACGCCCGCTTCAAGGAGGACCTCGACGCCGACAGCCTCGACCTCGTCGAGCTCGTCATGGGCCTCGAGGAGCGGTTCGACATCTCGGTCCCAGAGGAGGACCTCGAGGACGTCACCACGGTCGGCCAGGCCGTCGACCTCGTGCTCTCGAAGGTGGCGTCCAAGGCATGAGCTCCGAGCTCCTCGACCACCGCGGGCGGCCCCGGGTCGCCGTCACCGGCATGGGGGTCAAGACCCCAGCGGGCGCGGACCTCGACACGTTCTGGTCGACGGTGCGCGACGCGACCCCCACCGCGGCGACGGTCCCCGAGTGGGTCGACGTCGGCCTGCCGGTCACGTTCGCGTGCACCGTGCCGTCCGCCTTCGACCCCGAGACGTACTTCGGCTCCAAGGACGTGCGGCGCCAAGACCGCGTCACGCACCTCGGGTTCTCAGCCGCCGCCGACGCCATCGAGGACGCCGGTGACCTGAGCGCCGACCCGGCGCGCTGCGCGGTGATCGCCGCGAGCGGGATCGGCGGCCTGCAGACCCTCGAGATCAACGCCAAGACCTACTTCGATCGCGGCGCGTCCCGGGTCAGCCCCTTCTTCGTCCCGATGATGATGCCGAACGCAACCGCGGGCGTCATCTCGATGCGCTTCGGCTTCACCGGCCCGGCGTTCTGCATCGCGACCGCGTGCGCGGCGGGCACGAACGCGATCGGCGAGGGCGCCCGGCTCATCCGGGACGGCAGCGCCGACGTCGTGGTCGCGGGCGGGACGGAGTACCCCCTGACCCAGATCACCGTGGCGGCGTTCGCGCGCATGGGAGCGCTAAGCACGCGCAACGACTCGCCGACGCTCGCGTCGCGGCCGTTCGACGCCGCCCGCGACGGGTTCGTCATGGCCGAAGGCGCCGGCTTCGTCGTCCTCGAGTCCCTGGAGCGGGCCCAAGGTCGCGGTGCGCACGTGCACGGTGAGATCGCCGGCTACGGGCGTAACTCCGACGCCTACCACATCACCGCGCCGTCGCCGGGCGGCGCGGGCGCGGCGTCCTGCATGCAGATGGCGCTCGACGACGCAGGGATCGGCCCCCGCGAGGTCGTGCACATCAACGCGCACGGCACCTCGACCGACCTCAACGACGCGGCCGAGGCCGAGGCGGTCCGCAAGGTGTTCGGCGACGCCGCCCCGCCGGTCACGTCGTCGAAGGGCGTCTTCGGCCATATGATCGCCGGGGCCGGCGCGGCCGAGGCGATCGTCGCGCTCTGCTCGATCCGCGAGGGCGTCGTCCCGCCGACCGCGAACCTCGACCAGCTGGGCGAAGACATCGGTCTCGACGTCGTCGCCGGCTCGCCCCGGGAGGTCGGGACGGGGCCCGCGCTGTCCAACTCCTTCGGCTTCGGTGGCCACAACGCGACGCTGGTCCTGACGCCCAGCGGGTGACGCCGCCCGTCCCCTCGGGCGTCACTGTCCCCCTCGAGGGGGGCCGCAGCGAGGCCGCCGAGGCCTCGCTCACCGAGCTCGACGGGCGACGCGTCGCCACGTTCCGCATCGCCGAGGGCACCCACCGCGGCGCGATCGGACCGGCCGAAGGCGCGACCATCGAGCGCGCCGTGCGCCTCGCCGTCGAGCTGGGCATCCCGCTCGTCGGCACGATTGCGTCATCGGGCGCCGACGTGGGCGGCGGCGTCGCCTCGCTGCACAGCTGGGGCCGGATCGCCCGGGCGCTCTCCGACGCGTCGGGCGTCGCGCCCACCCTCCTCGTCGTCGACGGCCCGTGCCTGTCCGGGCCCGCGCTGCTGCTCGGCATCGCCGACCTCACGATCATGACGGCCGACGCGTTCGCGTACGTGAGCGGCCCGGACACGGTGCGGGAGTTCACCGGCATCTCGCTCGATCACGTCGCCTTGGGCGGCGCCGAGCTGCACGGGCGCCGCAGCGGCGTCGCCTCGCTGGTCGTGGAGCGCGCCGAGGACGCCGACGCCGCCGTGTCGCACCTCCTCGAGTACCTGCCGTCGAACCACTTCGAGGACCCGCCAGTGCTCGCCTGCGGCGACCCGGTTGACCGCGATGCGGCCCGGGCCGCCGCGACCGTGCCCGCGCGCCCGAACGCCTCGTACGACATGCGCGTCGTGCTCGACGACGTCGTGGACGAGGCGTCGTTCCTCGAGCTGCGCGGCGCGCACGCGCCGAACCTCCTGACCGCGCTCGGTCGCCTCGACGGGCACGCCGTCGGCGTCATCGCCAACCAGCCCCATCACCGGGCCGGCACGATCGACATCGAGGCGTCCGAGAAGGCGGCGCGGTTCGTGCAGTGGTGCGACTGCTTCAACCTGCCGCTCATCACGTTCGTCGACACGCCCGGCTTCGAGCCCGGGAAGGACCTCGAGTGGCGCGGCATGATCCGCCATGGTGCCGAGCTCGTCCACGCGTACGCCGCGGCGACCGTGCCCCGGCTCTGCGTCGTGCTGCGCAAGGCGTACGGCGGCGCGTACATCGTCATGGACTCGAAGGGCCTCGGCAACGACTGGTGCGGCGCGTGGCCGAACGCCGAGATCGCCGTCATGGGCGCGGTCGGCGCGGTCCAGGTGCTGCACGGACGCCGCCTCCGCGAGGTCGAGCTCGAGGGCGGCGACCGGGCCGGCACCGAGGCGGCGCTCGTCGCCGAGTTTGAGGGGGAGCTCGCCAACCCGTACCGGGCCGCCGAGCGGGGCTTCGTCGACGAGGTGCTCCCGGCCGCCGACACCCGCCGGGCGCTCGCCGCCGCGCTGGCCCGCCTCCGCACCAAGCGTGAGACGGCCGAGCCCCGGCCGCACGCCAACTCGCCCCTCTAAGGTCTCCCGGCATGCTCCTGGACGGGAAGCGGATCCTGGTTACCGGCGTGCTGAACGACTCGTCGATCGCGTTCTCCGTGGCGAAGCGCGCTCAGGAGGAGGGCGCGACGGTCGTGCTCAGCTCCTTCGGGCGGGTCATGAGCCTCACCCGGCGCACCGCGAAGCGGCTGCCCGACGAGGCCGAGGTCATCGAGCTCGACGTGGCGAGCCAAGCGGACCTCGACGCGTTCGCCGGCCGGGTCGGCGAACCCCTCCATGGCGTGCTCCACGCCATCGGGTTCGCGCCGCCGTCGTGTCTTGGCGGCGGCTTCCTCGAGGCGCCGTGGGACGACGTCGCCGTCGCGCTGCAGGTGTCCGCGTACTCGCTCAAGGCCCTCGCCGTCGCCGCGCTCCCGCTCCTTCGACCGGGCGCCTCGATCGTCGGGCTCGACTTCGACAACACCCAGGCCTGGCCCGTCTACGACTGGATGGGCGTCGCGAAGTCCGCGTTCGAATCGACGGCGCGCTACCTCGCGCGCGACCTCGGCCCGAAGGGCATCCGGGTCAACCTCGTCGCCGCGGGGCCGCTGCGCACCATGGCGGCGAAGAGCATCCCCGGCTTCGATCACTTCGAATCGGTCTGGTCCGACCGGGCGCCGCTCGGCTGGAACATCCGCGACCCCGAGCCAGTGGCACGGGCCTGCGTCGCGCTGCTGTCGGACTGGTTCCCCGCGACGACGGGCGAGATGGTCCACGTCGACGGCGGCGTCCACGCCGTCGGCGCGTAGCCGGCAGCTGGCACGCCGGGCGGCGCTACTTCTTCAGTTCCTGCAAGGCCTCGGTGACCTTCGGGACCGTCGCCGCGGGGCTCACCTTGTAGAAGGTCGCGGCGACCTTCCCCGCCGGGTCGATGACGAACGCCGACCGGATGATGCCCTTGAAGCTCCGGCCGTAGAGCGACTTCGTGCCCCAGGTCCCCCAGGCGTTCGCCACGGCGTGGTCCTCGTCGGCGAGGAGGGGAAAGCGGAGCCCGTACTTGTCGGCGAACTTCTTCTGCTTGTCCGGCGCGTCGGGGCTGATGCCGACCACCTGCGCGTGCAACCGCTTCAGGGCGGGCAGGGCCTCCTGCAGCGCGCACGCCTGCTTCGTGCAGCCGGGCGTGTCAGCCTTCGGATAGAAGTACACGACGACGGGCTTCCCCTTGAAGTCGGCGAGCCGGACCTTCTTGCCCTTCTGATCGACGAGCGTGATCGCGGGCGCCTTCGCGCCCACCTTGAGCTGCGCCACGTC
>JBPYDT010000167.1:0-13731 GCA_051986275.1 Acidimicrobiia bacterium
CACCCGTGCCGCACTGCCCCGGCGCGCAGGGGTTGACGACGGTCGGGTCGGGGAAGTCCCGCCCGTATACGGTCGGCTGGACGCCGTAGCGCGGGGCGGGCGGCGGCGCGAGCGGCACGCACGCGGCCGCGCCCACGCCGAGTGCGACCGCCAGCACGACGGCCGCCCTCGGTCGCACATGCGCGCGCCACCACGGGGGAGCCGAGACGCTCGGAGGAACGCGCGCGAGCACTACGCCGGGCGGGGCGGGCGGGCCCACACGTCGCAGACCTGGTCGGCCGTCAGGAGCGTGGCGAGTGGCGCGAGGGTGTGCTGCACGACCGCGTCGCCGTACTCGGCGGGGACGCCGACGACCGCGTCGGTGACGACGACGCAGCGGTACCCGAGGTCGACGGCGACCATCACCAGGCCCGTGATCCCGATGTTCAGCGACGCGCCGGTGGCGACGATCGTCTCGACCCCCAGGTTGCGCAGCGTCTGGTCGAGGTCGGTGCCCGGGAAGGGCGTGAGCCCGTGCCGGCGGGCCGCGATGAGGTCGCTCGGCTCCGGACCGAGCTCGGGGACCACCTCGGTCGAGGCGGTCCCGACGATGAGGTTCGGCTTCCCGCGGGCGAGGACGCGCAACAGCGGCGAGTTGTCGTTGGAGCCGGCGCGGTCGGCGCGGAACTCGGCGACGCAGTGCACGACGCGGGCGCCCGCCGCCCGGGCGGCGTCGACGACCTGAACCGCGCGGGTCACGACGCCGCGCCGCGCGACCTCGGCCCGCAGGTCCGGGATGGCGGCGTCGTCGCCGACCACGCCCCGCTGCAGCTCCATCGTCAGCACCGCGGTGCGCGCCGGGTCGAGGAGCTCGGCGACGTCGATGGTCATCGCAGCACGCTACGCGCCACGCCCTCCGAGCGCACTCGGCCCTCGAAGTGCCGGATCCCGCGCGCACCGTGGACGAATGCCGCCGCGGCCCGCTTGGAGTTGACAGCCCGAGGCGCCAACGGCCACGCTGCGCGCATGGCCCAGACGCTGAGTTTCGACGACGTGCGCGAGGGCGACAGCGCGCCCGAGTTCTCGCACCAGCTGTCCCGCACCGACCTCGTCCGCTACGCGGGCGCGTCGGGCGACTTCAACCCGATGCACCACGACGAGGTGCAGGCGAAGGCCGCCGGGCTCCCCAGCGTCTTCGGGCACGGCATGTTCACGATGGGGCTGCTCGGCAAGGCGCTCACCGACTACGTCGGGGTCGGGAACCTCCGCCTCTACAAGGTGCGCTTCACGAAGCAGACCTGGCCCGGCGAGACGCTCAGCACCCGCATCACCGTCAAGAAGAAGTACGAGGAGAACGGCGAGCACCGCGTCGACCTCGACTGCTCCGTCGTCAACGAGGGCGGTGAGGAGAAGGTGAGCGGGGTGGCGGTCGCCGCGTTGCCCACCAGCTAGCCGCCGGCGTGCGCTTCGATCTCCCGTCCCCCGACGACGAGAGCGCGCCGTTCTGGGATGCCGCCCGCACCGGCCAGTTCCTCATCAAGCGCTGCGCCGACTGCGGCGCGGCCCACTTCTACCCCCGCCCGTTCTGTCCCCGCTGCTGGAGCGCCCGGGTGTCGTGGGAGCCGGCGAGCGGCCGCGCCGAGCTGTACACCTGGTCGGTCGTCCACCACAACGACCTCCCGCCGTTTCGCGACCGGCTGCCCTACGTCGCGGCGGTCGTCGACCTCGCCGAGGGGCCCCGGGTCATGACGACGGTCGTGGACTGCGACCCCGCCGAGCTCGCGATCGGCATGGACCTGCGCGTCGACTTCCGTCTCCTCGACGACGAGATCACGATCCCCGTGTTCGTGCGCGCCTGATGGCCGACGAGCTCGGCGACTGGAACTTCCCCTTCGAGGGGCCGCTCCACGACGTGTTCCCGGCGCTGCACGAGGCCCAGAACGCGTGGATGAGCCAGCTGGACTCGCTGCCCGCGCCCGACCGGCGCACCCACGAGCTGATCCGCCTGGCGTGCACCGTCATCCTGCGCAACCCACCGGGGGTGGAGCGGCACACCCGGCTGGCCGCCGAGGTCGGCGCCTCGTGGGAGGAGATCCTCGGCTCGATCATGCTGACCTGCCCCGGCTTCGGGCTGCTGCCCGCCGTCGAGGCGATTCCCCACGCCAAGCGCGGCTTCCGCACCGCGCGCGAGCCCGAACTGGAGGGTGATGACGACGAGTGAGGTGCCGTTCCGGATCCTGCCGAAGCTGACGGAGCGCAACGCGCACTTCTGGCAGGGCGGTCGCGACGGCGAGCTGCGCTTCCAGCGCTGCCGGGACTGCGGCTACTACCTGCACCCGCCGGCCGTGATCTGCCCGCGTGACTGGTCGAAGAACATCGGGATCGAGGCGGTGTCGGGCCGGGCCGAGGTGCTCGCGTACTCGGTCAACCACCAGCCGTGGATGCCGGGCCTCGAGCCGCCGTTCGTGCTCGCCATCGTGCGCTGCGTCGAGCAGGACGACCTGCGCGTCACGACGAACATCGTGAACTGCCCGCCCGAGGACGTCCGGATCGGCATGCCGGTGCAGGTTCTCTTCGAGCCCCACGTCGAGGAGGAAGTGTGGATCCCGCTCTTCGAGCCCGCGCCGTGACCGGCGCCCCGCGCCCGGCGCACGGAGGGCGGTGATGGACCTCGACCTCGTGGGGGAGCGCCGCGCCGTGATCAGCGGCGTCGGGCAGTCCGACATCGGCCGACGCCTCTACCGTGACCCGCTCGGGCTGACCGTCGACGCGTGCCTCGAGGCGATCGCCGACGCCGGGCTCACCACCGCCGACATCGACGGGATCTCCACGTACCCAGGCGGGATGGACAACCCGAGCGGCTTCTCCGGCGCGGGCGTCACCGACCTGCAGGAGGCGCTCCGCCTGAACCTCAGCTGGTACGCCGGCGGGCTCGAGCTGCCCGGACAGCTCGGCGCCGTGGTGAACGCGATCCTCGCCGTCTCGGCCGGGCTGGCGCGCCATGTCATCTGCTTCCGGACCGTGTACGAGGGCAGCGCCCAGGGCACGAAGGGCCGCGCCGCGGTCATGCCCGGCGGCGACAACCGCAGCGGGGGGTTCCGCGCGACCGGGTTCATGGAGTGGCTGCTGCCGTTCTCGGCGCCGTCCGCCGCGACGTGGATCGCCATGTACGCGTCGCGGCACTTCCACGAGTACGGCACGACCCGCGAGCAGCTCGCCCAGATCGCGCTGAACGCGCGGAAGAACGCCGAGGTGAACCCGAAGGCGATCTACCGCGACCCGCTGTCGATGGACGACTACCTCTCGGCGCGCATGATCTCCTCGCCGCTGTGCCTCTTCGACTGCGACGTGCCGTGCGACGGCGGCACCGCGATGGTCGTGTCGCGGGCCGACACGGCCCCGGACCTGCGCAAGCCGCCGGTCGCGGTCGAGGCGGTCGGGACCGCGTTCCACGGCCGGCCGAGCTGGCAGGACTACTACGACCTCACGACGATGGCCTGCCAGGACGCGGGCGCGCAGCTGTGGACGCGCACCGACCTCAAGCCGACCGACGTGCAGCTCGCCGAGATGTACGACGGCTTCTCGTTCATCACGATGTGCTGGCTCGAGGCGATGCAGTTCTGCGGGAAGGGCGAGTCCGGGCCGTTTGTCGAGGGTGGGCAGCGCATCGCGCGCGACGGCGAGCTGCCCCTCAACACGCACGGCGGACAGCTGTCGGCCGGGCGTCTCCACGGGTTCGGGTTCCTCCACGAGGCCTGCACGCAGCTGTGGGGGGAGGCCGGCGAGCGGCAGGTCCCGGGCGGACCGGAGGTCGGCGTGGCGTGCGCGGGCGGCGGCCCGCTCGCGGGCGCGCTGCTCCTCACGCGGCGCTGATCACCCGAGCGTGATCGCGGCCAGCTCCTCGAGCTGGTCGAAAGTGCCGCCCCCCGTGCGCTGGAGGGTGAGCAGCCGCTTGTAGAAGAGGTGGACGTCGTGCTCCCACGTGAAGCCGATGCCGCCGTGCACCTGGACGGCCGACGCGCCGACCGCGGCGAGGTCGTCGGCCCCGAACGCCAGCGCCATCGTCGCGGCGCGGTGGCGCTCGGCCGCCGGCGCGGCGTCGGCCGCCCAGCACGCGTAGTACCCGCCGGCCCGCGCCATCTCGACGGCACGGAGCATGTCCGCGCAGAGGTGCTGCACCGCCTGCAGCGAACCGATCGGGACGCCGAACTGGTGCCGCTCCTGCGCGTAGGCCACCGACAGGTCGAGCGCGGCCTGTGCGGCACCGACGCCGTCGACGACGGCGCCGGCGGCGAGCCGGTCGAGCGTCGCCGCGACCGCGCCGGTCGCGTCGCCGTCGCCGACCCGGCGTGCCGGGCTGGCGTCGAGCACAACCGTCGCCTCGGCGTGCGTGCCGTCGACCGTCGGGGTGAACGTCACCGCCGCGTCCTCCCGCGCCACGGCGAAGACGCCGAGCCCCGCGTCCGCGGCGGCGACGACGAGGAGCACATCCGCGCTCGGCCCGCCGTCGACGTGCACCTTCGTGCCGCTCACCCTCCAGGAGTCACCGTCGCGGACGGCACCCGTCGTGGGCTTCCGCCAGCGGACCCGCCGCGCCGGCTCGTAGAGCGCGACCGCGCCGCGCCGCTCGCCCGCGGCGAGCCCGGGCAGGGCCGGGTGCGCCCCCCAGCCGTCGAGGGCCTGCACGAGGCCGACCGCGCCGACCGCGGTCGAGAGGTAAGGGGCGGGGCACACCGCGCGGCCGAGCTCCTCGAGGACGACGGCCGCGTCGACCATGCCGCCGCCCGCGCCGCCCCAGTCCGGCGGGGCCAGGAGCCCCACGACGCCGAGGTCGGCGAGGCCCTGCCACACCGTGTCGGGCACGCCGTCGGCCGAGCCGTACCACGCGCGCACCTCCCGGAGGGGCGCCCGGGCGGCGAGGAAGCTCCGCACGGACGCGCGCAGCCCCTCCTGCTCGGCAGAGAACTCGAAGTCCACGGCCCTCCCGCGACCACCCCCGAGCCGGGCGTGGGCGCCCGGACGGTAGCGACCCGCACGCGGGCCGCCAAGCCGGGTCAGTCGTCGCGCAGCAGCACGTCGTCGAGCTTGGTGATCTCGAACACGCGTCGGACCTCGGGGCGCACGTTCACGACGCGCAGGTGCCCGCCGAGCCGATGGTGGGCGGCCACGAGCGTGGCGAGGCCACGCGAGTCGACGAAGGTCGTCTCGGCCAGATCCACCGTGACGGCCTGGCCGTCGTCGAAGGCCGCCAGGGCGTCCGCGAGCCGCGGCGCGGCGGCGAGGTCGAGCTCGCCCGCGACCGCGACCCGTCCTGGCTCGGTCGTCATCGAGAAGGTCTCCACAGCGGGTCCGTTCCGTCCAGAGGGGCCGGAAGAGGAGAATTTGATCCTGGCGCCGCCGACGCGGCGTCGTCAAGGGCCTCAGCCGAGACAGACGCCACTTCGACCTGTGCACAGGCCGTTCTCGTCCGTCAGTCGGCGAGCTCGAACACGTCCTGGAGGCCGGTGATGTCGATCACCTTGCGGGGGGCGGGCTGGAGGTGGCGGAGCACGAGACGCCCGCCGCGCTCGCGGAGGCGCCCCACGGCGCCGATCAAGACGCCGAGCCCGGCCGAATCGATGAAGTCGACCCCCGCCATGTCGATCGTGACCTCGGTCGCGCCGCCTTGGATGATCCGGTGGAGGTCGCTGCGCAGCAGCGGTGCGGTGGCGATGTCGACCTCGCCGGCCACGACGAGCTCGGCTCGGTTCTCGCCGGCCGTCGTGTCGACCCGGAAGTTCGCTCCGTCGTCCATCCTCATCTCCATCCTGTGTCGCTGCCCGCGGGGAGCTCGAACCACACCACATAGCCGTCCGGCGGCGACGGGCGGTCACCCCACCGATCCGCCACCGTGTCCACGATCTGGAGCCCGCGGCCGCCCGGTGCGTCCGGCGAGGGCGGCTGCAGCACCGCGCTGCCGCGCCCGCCGTCCTCGACCTCGACGTGGACCCGGTCGCCGTCGCATGTCACGGTCACGCGGCTGTCCGTCGCCGCGTGACGGATCGCGTTCGTGACGAGCTCGCTCGTGAGCAGCCGGGCCTGGTCGATGATGCCCGGCGGGCAGTCCCACGCCGCGAGGGTGCGCTGCACGAAGTCGCGGGCGCCGGCGGCGCTGTCGGCGGCGGGTTCGAACCAGGAGCTCATCGCATCGTCGCTCATGTCGGGGTGGTCGACGCGTGCTCGCGCAGGCGACCGAGGCTCTGTGTGAGCAGGCGGGAGATGTGCATCTGGCTGAGGCCGACGCGCTCGGCGATCTCGGACTGCGTCAGCCCGGCGAAGAACCGCAGCTCCACGATGGCGCGCTCACGTGCGGGCAGCGACGACAGCAGGCGGTCGATCGTCAGGCGCTCGTCGACCTCGCCGAACTGGTCGGCCAGCGCCGCCGGGTCCGGGGCGGGTGCGTCCGCCGACGCGGGCGCGTCGAGCGAGGCCAGGTTGTACAGGCTTCCGGCCTCCATCGCCTCGAGCACCTCCTCCTCGTCGACCTCGGCGCGGGCCGCGAGCTCGGCCGGGGTCGGCGACCGACCGAGCTCCTGGGTGAGTTCGGCCACGACCCGGTTGAGCTGGAGGTAGAGCTCCTGGAGACGGCGAGGGATCCGGACGGCCCAGCCGGTGTCCCGGAAGTGGCGCTTCAGCTCGCCGAGGATCGTCGGGACGGCGAACGTCGAGAACTGCATGCCGCGATCCGGCTCGAAGCGGTCAATCGCCTTGAACAGGCCGACCATCGCCACCTGCTGCAGCTCGTCGAGGGGCTCGCCGCGGTGCACGAAGCGCCGGGCGAGGTGGTGCGCCAACCCGGAGAACTCCTCGACGAGCCGGTCGCGCAGCGCCGGGTCGCGAGTGCGCGCGTACTCCGCGAACTGCGCGTTTACCTCGGTCGTCATCCGGCCCGACCGTCCAAGCGCTTCCAGACCTCGAAGCAGACGAGATCGTCCTCGTCCACGATCGTGAAGTCGTCGACGCTGGCCGCCAGGATCGACCGGGCGATCGGACCGACCACGACGGCGGGGTGATCGTGGTCGAGGCGAGCGACGCCACGCGCGCTCACCTCGCCGGCCCGGAAGCGCAACCGCACCACCAGCCGGCCGGCGCCGCTCGAGGCGGTCGCGGCCTCGACGACGGCCACGCACAGCTCGTCCATCCCAGCCTGCAGCGCGTTCGCCGCCGGGACGTCGAGGCCCGCCCGCGAGGCCGCGTCGAGCGCGGCCAGGCGGACCGCCCGCAAGCTACGGAGATCGAGCGGGACGTCAATCTCCAAGACGTCGGCCACCGCGTGAAAAGTACCCACCCGACGGAGCGCGCATGCGCTGGCGCTCGCCGTCGCCCGGCGCAGCCCTGCTTGAACGGCGCGCGAACGGGGTACACCGTGGCCCGAGCCAGTAGCCGGAGGTCTCACGATGAAGAAGCGAACGAGGCCGAGTCGTCGGACCCGGGCCGAGGAGCGCAAGGACGCGGCCGTGCCCGCGCGGCCGGACCGTGAGCCGACCGCCGACGAGGCGGCGGCCGCCGACGCGCACGCGCTCGACCCGGAGGCCGCGCGTCGCGCGGAGGAGATGTACCGTCGCGGCGCCGAGGATCGGGGCGAGGGACGGCTGCCGTGACGAGCGCGGCGCCCGCGGGGGATCGCGCGCCGCGGCGTCGTGGCTCGGTCGCGTCGAGGGCACCGAGGGGGTAGGGCATGACGGAAGCGGCGCGGGTGATGCTCACCGTGCCCGCGGACCCGAGCTTCGTGCGTCTGGTCCGTCTCGCTGCGGCCGACGCGGGGAGTCGAGCCGGCCTCACGCTGGAAGAGATCGACGACCTGCGCATCGCGGTCGGGGAGCTGTGCGTCCAGACCATGGGGCCGGGCGAAGCGACGACCTCGTTGACCTTCGCGATCTCGCCCGGGAGGGTCGAGATCCAGGGGGTCGGACCGCCCGCTCCCGAGAGCGAGTTCACCGGAATCGCCGAGTCCATCGTGTCGGCCGTCGCGGACGCGTACGAGGTCTCGACGGACGGCACGACCCGGCGGTTCCACCTCACGAAGCAGTCCGTCCCGGCGCGCGCCTAGCGCGCCGCGCTCAGACCAGGACGCGCACGTCCCACGCCTCGGGGTCGGCCGGGCCGCCCGGTCCCCGCAGCGATGGCCGATACCCCTCTTGGGATCGCTCGTCCTCGGTCTCGCCGCCCCACAACCCGAACTCCCGGTGCTCACGCGCCCAGGAGCGGCACGGGTGCTGCACGGGACACGCCGCGCACATCGTGCGCGCCAAGCGCTCGCGTCGCGCCTTGCGCCCGGGACGCTCCAGGGGAGACGCGAAGAAGAGGTGCGTGCTGCCCTTGCACTGCGCCCGCTCTCGCCAGGTCGGGGTGCTCTCCCGCGCCTCGACCTCGACCGGAACTGCCGACACGACCACCCTTTCCGAGGGTCGCCGAGTGGCGGCAACCCATCGCCGGGTCGTGTACCCGCCTGCCGGGCCCGGCCAAACGCCGGGTCGCCGTCCTTCAGGCCTCGCGCCGCCGCCGGCCCGCCGGCGGCGGCGTCACCCGGAGGACGATGAGCGCCATGTCGTCGCGGGGCGGTCCGCTCACCGAGTGGTTCGCTTCGAGGAGGATCCGGTCGGCGAGCGCGTCCGGTTCGAGGTGAGCGTTGCGCTGCACGACCTCGATGAGGCGCTGCTCACCCAGGATGCGCTGCCCAGGGTCGTGCGCCTCGGTGATCCCGTCGGTGTAGAAGACGGCGACGTCGCCCCGGCGGAGCCGCAGCCCCTGGTCGACGAGCCGGACCTCGTCGGTGAGCCCGAGCAGCGTGCCCCGACACTCGACCTGCTCGGCGCGACCGTCGCGGCGCACGACGATCGGCAGCGGGTGCCCGCCGCATGAGACGGTCACCTCGGCGATTCGCCGCCGCCGGCGCCGCCCCGAGACGTCGAGGACGCCGAGGCACACCGTGCAGAAGCGGTCCTCGGCCGCCTTGTCGCGGCGCAGCGCCTCGTGCAGCAGCTCGAGCAGGCGGCTCGGCGTCCGCTCCCGGAGCAGCCCGGCGCGCAGCGTATGGCGCGCCAGGCCCGCGATCGCGCCCGCCTCGGGTCCCTTGCCACTCACGTCGCCGATGACGAGCGCCCACGTGGCGGGGGCGACCTCGAACACGTCGTAGAAGTCGCCCCCGACCTCGTGGCCCTGGCCGGCCGGCTGGTAGCGGGCGCTCAGCTCGAGCCCGGGGATCTCGGGCATCGACGGAGGGAGCAGGCTCGCCTGGAGGGCCTGCGCGACGTGGGTGCGCTCGTCGAGCAGGCGGGCGTTGTCGAGCGCCAGCGCGGCGCGCCGGGCCAGGTCCTCGGCGTAGACGAGGTCGCTGTCCTCGAAGCGGCGCCCCGACCCGGAGGACACGAGCGTGAGCGCGCCCAGCGTCGACCCGCGGGCCTGCAGCGGGACGCACATATAAGAGGTGAACTCGAGCGCCTGGACGATCGCCAGGTGGTCGTCGTCCAGCGTCATCTCCCGCAGGAACCAATCGGACAAGACGCCCCGAATCTCGGGGGCGCCGCCGCGGATGACGCTGGCTGCCGGGTGGCGCTCGACGCCGTCGGGGGGGTAGAGCTCCTCGAGCTGGCGGACGAGGCCCTGCTTGGCCGGGTCGGCGTGCACCGCCGCCATGCGCCGGATCTCGGTGCCGTCGGCGACGTCGATGAAGCAGAGGTCGGCGAGGAACGGGACGCAGAGCTCGGCGAGCCGCACGAAGATCTTCGGGTACTCGAGGTCGGAGGCCAGGAGCGTCCCGACGTCGGCGAGGAACTGCGCCGCGTCGTAGCGGGCCGTCATGTCGTGCTCGCGAGCGCTGCGCTCGGTGACGTCGAAGGCGAGGCTGACGACGCCGGTTACGGTGCCGTTCGCTCCGAACAGCGGCGAGTCCACGGCGTGTACCGAGACGATCGTCCCGTCGGGCCGACGGACGCGGAAGTCGCCCTCCCAGCTCTTGCCGGCGAGGATCGCGTCGCCGATCTCGGAGCGCATCTCCGGCCCGACGGGGTCGGCGGAGAACACGCTCGACTGCTCGCCGACGAGCCCCGCGGCCGGCCGGCCGTAGAGGACCTCGCAGTACCGGTTGGCGTAGAGAATCTCGCCGTCGAGGGTCGTGACGATGACGGCGGCGTCCGCATGATCCAGGAGCCCGCTGGTGTCGAGCCCGATCAGGAGCGGTTCGGAGGAGTCGGCCACCGTGAGCAGACTCTAGATCCCGCTCCGTGTTCGCCCCCGAGGACCACGCACGCCGGGCGCCAGCACCGAGGTCGAGGCCCCGCCAGGGCGGCGGTAGCGTCGCCCGCTGTGCGACTGCACTACGGCGACGCCGACGAGCGGTTCCGGGCCGAGCTCGTCGCGTGGCTCGAGGAGCACGCCCCGCCCCGCGAGGTGCTGGCCGCGCCCAAGCGCTCGAGCGCCGACCTCCAACCGTGGGCGCGCGAGTGGCAGCGTCGCCTCTTCGACGCGGGCTGGCTCGTCCCGGGCTGGCCCCCCGAGCTCGGCGGGCGCAACGCTTCGCCGGGCGAGCAGATGATCTACTTCGAGGAGATGAAGCGGCGCGAGATCCCGCGCAGCCTCAACCCCCAGGGCATCGGCATCATCGCGCCGTCGCTGCGCGACGCCGGCACCCCGGAGCAGCAGGACCGCTGGCTGCTGCCGACGCTGCGGGCCGAGATCGCGTGGTGTCTCGGGATGAGCGAGCCGGGCGCGGGCAGCGACCTCGCGAGCCTCTCCACCCGCGCCGTGCTCGACGGCGACCACTTCGTCGTGAACGGCCAGAAGGTCTGGACCTCCGGGGCGCACCAATCCGACTGGTGCATGTGCTTCGTGCGCACCAACCCGCACGTCCCGAAGCACCAGGGCATCAGCGTCCTCGTGATCGACATGCGCTCCCCGGGGGTCGAGGCGCGCCCGTTCGCCGAGCTCACCGAGCCGGACTACTGCGACTTCAACGAAGTGTTCTTCACTGACGTCGTCGTCCCGCGGGAGCACCTGCTGGGCGAGCTCGACCACGGCTGGCCGCTGACCCAGGCGTCGCTCGGCCACGAGCGCGCCATGCTCTGGATCGACTACGCCTACGACGTCCAGCGCGCCCTGCACGCGATGATCGGCCTCGGCGACCACCCCGGCCCGGACGGCACGCCGCTGCGCGGCGACCAGCGCTTCCGCGACGACGTCGCCCGTTTCTACGTCGCCTCCCAGGGCCTGCTGCTCATGGGGTACCGCGGCTTCTCGAAGTTCATGAAGGGCCGCGCCGCGCCCGAGCACTCGCTGCTCAAGCTCGAAGGGAGCGAGACGCTGCAGCGACTGCTGCTGCGCGCCACCGAGTGGACGGGCACGGACGCCGTCGACCTCGACGTGCTCGGCCCGAAGATGTGGCGCGACGGCGCGTGGGTGAACCAGTACCTCCGCTCGTTCTCCGGCACGATCCCCGGCGGCACGAGCGAGATCCAGCGCAACATCATCGCCGAGCGGGTGCTCGGCCTCCCCCGCTCTGAGAGGGCCCGATGACCGACGAGCTGACCGCCGCCGACGTCGCGCGCATGCGCACCCCGCTGTGGGAGCAGGCCAAGACCGCGATCGCCCAGGGCCGCTCCGGCGACGCCGTGGCGCTCATCGACCGGGCGGTCGACCAGTGGAGCGCGCTGAAGGACTACTCGATCAACTGGATCACGTCGCTGCTCACCTTCATCGGCGAGGAGCTCGGCGAGGAGGCCGTCGAGCGCGCGCTGCGTAAGACGGGCGAGGAGTTCGTCCGGCCCCGGCGCGACACCGGCACGGACTGGGGTTCGCTCCCCGCATCAGCCCGAGCGAAGGTCATCGCCCGCGCCATGCTCGGCAACATGGGCGCGGTCGATGTCGCCGAGGACGACGAGAAGATCATCCTGACCTTCCAGTGCGGCAGCGGCGGCAAGCTCATCGACGACGGCCGCTACGAGGGCGACCACCCCTACCTGCGCCTGCGTGAGAGGGGGCCGCGCACGCTCATGCGCGACGAGCTGTGGGTCTACTGCGCGCACTGCTCGGTGAACAACGAGATGCAGCCTGTCGAGTGGGGCGGTACGCCGTCGAGCGTCGAGTTCCCGCCCGAGCGTCGCGGCGAGCCGTGCGTGCACCACATCTACAAGGACGTGACGAAGATCCCGCGCGAGGCCTACGAGCGGATCGGCGAGACGCGTCCCGAGCGCGCCTGACGGGTTCGCGCGCCCGTGCGCTGAGTAGGATCCCGCCCGTGCTCAGGGGTGCGCGGTGGTGGGCCGCGCCGCTGGTCGTCTTCGCCGTCGCGTGCGCGCTCGGCCCCCCGGCTGGCGCGCGCACCGCGACGAAGCCCGCGCTCACGGTGGCGCTGCCGTGCACCTACCTCACGACGAGCCAGGTGCAGAAGGTGTTCAAGGCGGGACCGGTCACCGCGACGACCCCGGGCGGGCCCACGTTGACGACCATCTGCAACTACCAGGTCGGCAACAGCGGCACGCTCAGCGTCACGCTGCTCTATCCGTTCTTCGCGCCACCCGGCCAGACGGCGGTCGACGTCGTCGAGGGCCAGCGCGCCGACGACACGGTGACCGGGCTGACGGTCCAGACGATCAACGTCGGCAAGTCGGCCTACGCCGACTTGGAGCGGTCGATCGTGTACGTCGCGGCGAGCACGAAGTTCGCCTTCTCGATGCAGTGGGTGCCGCCCGGGGTGTCCCCGTCCGCGGGCTCGCCGCTCACCCCCAAGTTGCAGAAGCAGCTGGTCGCGCTGGCGAAGACCGTCGTCGCTCGCAGCAGGTAGCCGCGCCGCTACCGGTGCAGCACCCGGCCGGGCCGGGCCGCCACCCCGTCCGGCTGCGGCTCACCGTCGACCCTGATCGGCGTGCCGTTCACGACGACGTGGGCGACGCCGCTCGGCGAATCGGCGACGAGTCGCTCGCCGTCGGCCGGGAAGTCCCGGATGCGACGCAGCTTGCCCGGCGCGACGGTGTCGGGGTCGAACACCGTGACGTCCGCCGCCCGTCCCTCCGCCAGTCGGCCGCGGTCGGCGAAGCCGAACACGCCGGCCGGCTCCCCGGTGAGCTTGTGAACCGCGGCTTCGAGGCGCAGCACCTCGCGTTCGCGCACCCAGTTGCCGAGCAGGTCGGTCGGGAGGCACGCGTCGCAGAGCTGGCCGACGTGCGCGCCGGCGTCCGACAGGCCGATGAGCATGCCGTCCTGCAGGAGCAGGTCGGCGATCTGCTCCTCGTTGTCGTTCGCCAAGACCGTGCGGACGCGTGTAGCGAGGTCGTCGGCGACGGCGAGCTCGAGCAGCGCGTCGAGGGGCTCCACGCCCCGCTCGGCGGCCAGCCCGGCCACGTCGCGCCCCTCCAGCTCGGGGTGCTCGGGGCTCTCGGCGATCGTGACGTTGCCCCAGCGCGGACGGAACACGCGTCCCGTCGCGAGCTGCTCCTGGGCCGTCTTCCGCCAGACCGGGTCGGCGTACGCGGCGAGGCGCTCTTCGACCGGCCGGTCCATCAGGGACCGGAACGCGGGCACGGTGTTGAAGGTGAACGGCTCGCGGAGATTCATCTGGAACGTGAGCGGACGGCAGGTCACCTGGGGCCAGACGTCGACGCCTTCGGCGCGCCGCTCGGCGTTCAGCTTCGCCATGTTCGCCGCGAACGGCGACCCCTGCATGGTGAGCAGGGCCGTCCACGTGAACGGCTGACCGACGGCCGGCTGCAGGTCGTACAC
>JBPYDT010000168.1:0-5375 GCA_051986275.1 Acidimicrobiia bacterium
AGCTGGGTGACGAGCTCGCACACCTGGGCGAGCGCCTGCGCGGGGATCGCCTCCCCGAAGCACGCCAGGCCGCCGCTCGGGTTCACCGGCACCCGCCCGCCGAGCGTCGTCGCGCCCGAGTGCAGGAGCGCCTCGGCCTCGCCGGGCCCGCAGAGCCCGATGTTCTCGTACCAGTCGAGCTCGAGCGCCGTCGACAGGTCGTACACCTCGGCGCAGCTCAGGTCGTCCGGCCCGAGGCCCGCCTCCTCGTACGCCGCCGCGGCGATCGCGTCGCGGAAGGGCCGCGGCGGCGGTGGCGCGCCGATCCCCGAGTCGGTCGCGATGTCGGGCATGTCGAGGTCGGTGTTCGGGTAGGTCGGCGTCACCGTCGACACCGCGGCGACGCGCACCTGCCGGGCAGGCTCGCTCCGCCGGGCCGCGACGTCGTCGCGCGCCAGCACGACCGCGGCGGCACCGTCGCTCGTGGCGCAGATGTCGACGAGGCGCAGCGGGTCGGCGACAACGGGCGACTCGGCGATCTCGTCCTCGCTGAACGCTTTGCGGTACCGGGCGTTCGGGTTCGCGAGCCCGTGGCGGCTGTTCTTGACCTTCACCGCGGCGAAGTCCTTCGGGGTCGCCCCGTACCGCTCCATGCGGCGCCGGGCGTAGAGCGCGAAGTAGGTCGGGTTCGTCGCGCCGAGCAGGTGGAAGCGCAGCCAGTCCGGGTCCTCGGGCCGGTCGCCGGGCAGCGGCCCGAAGAAGCCCTTCGGCGCGGTGTCAGCGCCCACGACGAGCGCGACGTCAGCCTGCCCGGCCAGGAGCCGGGCGCGCGCCGCGTCGAGGGCGACGGCACCGGACGCGCACGCGGCGTAGCTCGACGACACCGGCAGCCCCGACCAGCCCAGCGCCTGCGCGAACGACGACCCGGCGACGTAGCCGGGGTAGCCGTTGCGCATCGTGTCGCCCGCCGCCAGGTAGTCGACGTCGGCCATCGTGAGCCCGGCGTCGGCCAGCGCCGCGCGCGCCGCCACGACGCCGTACTCCACGAAGTTGCGCCCCCACTTGCCCCAGGGGTGCATCCCGATGCCGAGGATCCGCACGTCGCTCATCGGCTGTCCTCCGGACGCCACTTCCACACGGTGTGCTCGGCGTCGTCGTCCTCGTACAGGGTCTCGACGACGAGCGTCATCGGCTGGCCGAGGGCGAGCGCGCCGAGGTCGGTGCCGCGCGCCAGCTGGCCGAGCACGACCAGCTGCTCGTCCGGGAGCTCGACCGCGGCGACGCCGTAGGGCTCGAACGGCTCACGCGCCGGGTAGGGCGGCGGCGGCGCGTAGCGGTTGTCCGTCCAGGACCAGAGCCGGCCCCGGGAAGAGAGCGGCGCGTCGTCGAGCGGTCCGCCCTCGCAGTGCGGGTTCCGACAGAACGACCACTGCTTCGGGAAGTACCAGGCGCCACAGCGCGGGCAGTGCCCGCCGAGCAGCTGGGCCTGCCCGTCTGCGTCGGTGAAGAACCCCTCGAGGACCGGGACGCGCGCCTTCACCCGTCCGCCTCCGGCTGGAGGTCGGCGTCGCGCTTCTCGACGAACGCCTGCCGCAGCTCGTCGGAGTCGCCCCAGAGGTTCAGCTCGAACGTGAACCCCTGCTCGAAGCGGTACGAGCGCTTCACGTCGACGGGGTCGATGGCGTTGAGCGACTCCTTCGCCCGCCGGATCACGAGCGGGCTCTTCGCCGCGATGATCTGGGCCAGCTGGCGCGCCGTGTCGAGCAGCTCGGCACGTGGCACTACGCGCTCCACGGTGCCGAAGGCGAGCAGCTCGTCGGCGGTGACGGTCGTCCCGGTCAGGAACATGGCGCGCATCTTGTGGTAGGGGACGAGGCGCGCCAGATGGGTGGCGACGCCGAGCGCCCCGCGGTCGACCTCGGGGAGACCGAAGGTGGCGTCGTCCGCCGCCACGACGATGTCGGCGTTCCCGGCGATCCCGACGCCGCCGCCGAGGCAGTAGCCGTGCACCGCGGCGATCACCGGGACCTCGCAGTCGTAGACCGCGGCGAACGTCTCCCAGCAGCCCCGGTTGACGTCGATGAGCGACTGCTTCGTCGGGTCGGCCGCGAGCTCCTTGATGTCCACGCCCGCCTGGAACGCGCGCAGCTCCGGATTGGCCGACACGATGAGCGCGCGCACCGCGTCGTCGTGCCCGTGCGCGCGAATGGTGTCCGCGAGCTCGAACCAGCCCTTCACCGGGAGGGCGTTGACCGGCGGGTTGTCGATGACGACCTCCGCGACGTGGTCACGGACCTCCGACCGGATCACGAGCCTGAGCGTATCGGAAGGCCGTCAGGTACGGTCACGGCGTGAGCGACGACGCGACGCGCCACGCGCTCGACTACACCGGCAAGACCGTCGTCGTGACCGGGGGATGCCGCGGCGTGGGACGCGGGATCACCGAGCGCTTCCTCGACGCCGGCGCGGACGTCGTCATCTGTTGCCGCCACGAGCCGGAGACGCTGCCGAGCGTGGGCGACCGGACCGCGGCGTTCGTCGCGGCCGACGTGCGGGAGCCCGACCAGATCGACGCCGTGGTGCGCTTCACCACCGAGCGCTTCGGTGGCCTCGACGTGCTCGTGAACAACGCGGGCGGCGCGCCGCCGTCCGACACGGCGACCGTGTCGCCGCGCTTCACGACGTCGATCGTCGCCCTGAACCTCATCGCGCCGTTCGTGTTCGCGCAGCGGGCTTACGCGGTGATGAACGAGCAGGACGACGGCGGCGTCATCGTCAACATCTCGAGCGTCAGTGGGATCCGACCGTCGCCCGGCACGGCGGCCTACGGCGCGGCGAAGGCCGGGCTCATCAACCTGACGCAGACGCTGGGCCTCGAGTTCGCACCGAAGGTGCGGGTCGTGTGCGTGACGGTCGGGCTCGTTCGGACCGAGCAGGCCCACCTCTTCTACGGCGACGAGGCGGGCGTGGCGGCGGTCGGCGAGACGGTGCCCGTCGGCCGGATGGCCGAGCCCCGTGACGTCGGCGACGTCTGCGTGCTGCTCGCCTCGCCGCTCGCCCGCTATGTCACCGGTGAGCACGTCGTCGTGCACGGCGGCGGGGAGTGGCCGGCGTACCTGCGCGGCGCGCGGGAGGCGGGGCTGGCCTGAGGCCGTCACCGACGAGGCCCACCGGCCCCGTCCGTGCGCCACCGTTTCGTCAGCGGACGCCGAGCCGCTGGTACCAACGCTGCTTGGACCGCTCGCTCATCTCGACGCGCCCGCCCGCCTGACGCCACGTGATCACGAGCGCCTCGTCCTCCAAGAAGGCGAGCGCCTCGGTCGGGGGGCGGCTCGCGAACGCGAGCCAGCTCCAGACCTCGAGGCGGTCGTCGGCGTGCGCGCGCTGCAGCGACCACCGGTGCTCGCGGAGCTCCCCCACCGCGCGGGCGCGGTCGGGTCGCTTCGCGCTGCCGGGTACGGCGTGGACGACGAGCAGGTCACGGCTACGCCGCGCCACGAGACGGGTCGCGCCGTCGCGCGTCACGAGCCCGACGGCGAAGTCCTGGGACCGCAGAAACGGCACGATCGACGCGAGGAGCGGGTCGTCGATCGGTCGGCCCCGCCCGCCTTGCGCGGCGCGGGTGCGCCAGCTTGGCAAGCCGAGCGGACGCAGGAGCGCCTCGTCACGCTCCGCGCGGTCGTGCTCCCACGACTGCACGGCTTCGAGGGCGCGTGGGCGCAGGTCGAGGCGCGTCCCGCTGTGCAGGTCGGTGATCCAGCGGTGGACCAGGGCGGCGGGCATCGGGTCGACCATGAGCGTCCGCGTGCGCGTCCGGTCGAGCGCCACCTCGAACGCCCGCCGCTCGCCGTGCCGGGGCGCACGCTGGTGGGCCCGCCCCACGGCGACGATCCCGAGGTCGTGCTCCGGCCAGAGCAGCCAGACGGTGTCTCGGCCCTCGACGTCGGCGAGGGCGCCACGCACTTCGATGACCACCGACGTCAGGCGACCGGCGAGCCCGGCGCCGCGGACGGTCTCGAGGGTCGGGTTGATCGCGCGGCCCGACCGGTCGAGGAACCGCGCCCGACGCGAGATGGGCACCAGCCAGTCGACCACGGCGCCAGTGTGTCCGGGCTAGGGGTGCTGCGAGCTGACGGACACGACCTCGCCCGTGAGATAGGAGGCGTAGTCGCTCGCCAGGAACACGATCACGTTCGCCACCTCCCACGGCTCAGCCCCGCGGCCGAAGGCCTCCCGGGCGGTGAGCTCGGTGAGCAGCTCGTCGCTCATCACCTTCGTCAGGAACGGGTGCGTCGCGAGGCTGGGCGCGACCGCGTTCACGCGCACGCCGTGCGGCGCGGCTTCGACCGCGGCGCAGCGGGTCAGCGCCATCACCCCGGCCTTGGCGGCCGCGTAGTGCGCCTGGCCGGCCTGCGCGCGCCACCCGAGCACCGACGCGTTGTTCACGATCACGCCGGCGCGCCGCGGCACCATGTGGCGCAGCGCGGCGCGGGTGCAGCGGAACGTTCCGTCGAGCGTGACGCCCAGGACGGCCTGCCACTGCTCGTCCGTCATGTCGACGAGCTCGACCGTGCCACCGAGCCCTGCGTTGTTGACCATCACGTCGACCCGGCCGTGCGCCCCGACCGCCGCGTCGAGCAGCGCCTGCACGTCTTGCTCGCGGGTGACGTCGCACACCACCGCGGTCGGCCGGGACCCCTGCACGTCGGCGAGCGCGTCGGCCGCCTCCCCGAGGCGGCGCTCGTGATGGTCGGACAGCACGACGGTGGCCCCCTCCTCCGCGCAGCGCCGGGCCGTCGCGAAGCCGATCCCGGTCCCGGCCGCTGCCGTGACGATCACCACTCGGTCCGCGAGCAGCCGGTGCCCGTCCGGGTACGGGGGCGGTTCGGTCGGCGTCAACGCGGCTCCTTCGGCAGGCCGAGGGCGCGCTCGCCGATCACGTTGCGCTGGATCTGGTTCGCGCCGCCGTAGATCGTGTCGGCGCGGCTGTAGAGAAACAGACGCTGGGCCGGGGCCAGCTCGTAAGGGGGCCCGTCGATCACCGCGCCGTCCGCGCCGAGCACGGCGAGCGCGAGCTCGCCGAGGTCGCGGTGCAGCGACGCCCAGTACAGCTTGTGGACGCTCGTCAGCGGCGTGATCTGCCCGCGCTCGAGCGCGGTCAGGGAGCGCAGCGCGTTGAACCGCATGATGCGCAGGCGGATCCACGCGTCGGCGAGGCGCTGGCGCAGGAGCGGGTCATCCGACCCGCCGCGCTTGTGCGCGGTCTCGAGCAGCTCGGCGAGCTCGTTCTCGAAGCTGAGCTGCTGGCCGAGCGTCGACGCGCCGCGCTCGAAGGCCAGCGTCCCCATCGCGACCTTCCAGCCGTCGTTCACCGCGCCGACGACGTTGTCGGCCGC
>JBPYDT010000169.1:0-2229 GCA_051986275.1 Acidimicrobiia bacterium
CTCGGTGTGCAGCCTCATCGCCACGCTGTCCGGCACCTTCAGCGACGCCGACCACACGGCGTACATCGCCGAGCACTGGCCGGCGATGCTCGAGGAGTCCGTGCGGCGCATCGACGAGTTCCGCGACGGAGTGCCCACGCACTCGATCGTCGACGTCGCGTACGCCGACCTGGTGCGCGACCCGGTCCAGACGGTCGATCGGATCTACGCGGCGATCGGCGACGAGCTCAACGGTCCGGCGCGCGGGGCCGTGAGCCGGTACGCGGCCGCCCACCCGAAGGGCCTGCGCGGCGCGCACGAGTACGACCTCGCCGAGTTCGGGCTCGACGCGGCGACGCTGCGGGAGCGCTTCGCCGGGTACGTCGACCGGTACGGGATCGCGGCCGAGACCGGCGCGCTGACGGGTTCGTAGACGCCCAACGAACGGCGAGTGGCGCGCGTCGCACGCGACTCGCCTCGCCCTGGTGACCCGACCAGACTCGCACCGCGTGGCACGAGGTCAGGGCACGGTGGCGCTGTGGCGACGGCGGCGTCACGCCCTGCAGTTCCACGGCGTCTGGGCCTTGTGGGCCGTGCTCGCGCTCCTGGTCGTCGTCTACGCGGGCCACGAGGCCTTCGGGTTCGCCCGCTCGATCGACGACGAGGTCTTCCGCCAGGGCCTCAACGACGTCCTGATCTGGGCGGCCGCCGCTGCCTGCTTCGCGGGCGCGCGGCGCTCGACGCGCGGTCGCACGGCTTGGATGCTCGTGTCCGCCGGTCTCGCGTGCTGGGCGATCGGCGACACGATCTGGAGCATCCGCTACGGCGGCTCGGCGCAGGGTCCGCTGACGAGCGTGTCCGACATCTTCTGGCTCGCCTGGTACCCGCTCGTGTTCACCGCGCTCGTCCTCCTGGTCCGGGACCGGGTCCCCAAGTTCGAGCTGCACCGGTGGATCGACGGCGTCGTGGTCATGCTCCTCGTGGCGACGCCGTGGATCGCGGTCTTCCTCGAGCCCGTCGCGGCGCACTCCGGCACGTCCGGTTTCGCCGACGTCGTCGACTTCGCCTACCCGCTGGGTGACGCCATCATCGTCGGCGCGACGCTCGGCGCGTTCGCGCTGATGGGGTGGCGTCCCGGCCGCATGTGGGTCACGCTCGGCATCGGGCTCGTGGCGATCGGGATCGCCGACGCCGTCTACTCCGTCGAGGCGCTCGAGCACACGTACCGCGGCGGCTTGTTCGATGCCGCCTGGGCCGCCGGCGCCGTGCTCGTGGCCTACGCCGCCTGGTTCCCACACCCCGGTCAGGTCGAGCCGCGGAAGGTCACCGGATGGCCCGCGGTCGCGCTGCCGATCACCGCGCAGGTGTTCGCGATCGCGATCCAGGTCTACGGCGTCTTCGTGGAGCTCCCGACGATCGAGCGGGTCCTCACAGTCGTCGTGTTGCTCATCGCGATCCTCCAGATCGCGATCACGAGGCCGGTCGCCGAACCGCGGGGCAGCCCGACGTCACCGTCAACCTAGCCAGGGACCCGGGGCGATGGGCGGGTCCGCGCGCGTCACGTCGCGGGTCCATACGGGTTGTAGCGACGTGACGAGAGCCGAGCGCCGCGGGTGACGGTCCACGTCGTCGAGGGACGTCCGCGCGCCTACGCGACCCTGTCGGAGCTTCGGCAGCGACCTCGAGATCGTGCTGCGATCCCTCCAGGTGGAGTCGCTCGTCCTGACCGGGATCGCGACGAGCGGCGTCGTGCTGTCCACGCTGCGCCAGGCCGCGGACCTCGACCACGGGCTCACCGTGCTGCGCGAAGGCTGCGCCGACCGCGACGACGAGGTGCACCGCGTCGTGCTCGACAAGGTGTCCCTCGATACGCGACGGTGCTCACCGTCGACGAATGGGTCGCGTCCGTCGCCCCGCAACGGCTGGCCCGTCCCCGAGCCACCCGCGAAGCGGGCGGACCCGCGTTCCTAGGGCGTCGCCCCGTCGCGCAGCACCGCGAACTGTCGCTTCGGGTCGTCGCATGGCACGGCGTCGCGCGGTGGCTCGCCGTGCTGCCAGTCGCCTTCGAGTCGCCGGACACCCACCGGCGCGTACTGCACGATGTAGGCCTTGCGCACCGTGTCGGTGAGGTTCGGCCCGGTCAGGTGAGGCGTCAAGGACGAGAAGACGACGCCCCCGCCCGCAGGCAGTTCGGCCGCGACCGCACCGTCCGGGTTCTCGGCGAAGCACTCCCAGCCGATCGGGTCGACC
>JBPYDT010000170.1:0-17691 GCA_051986275.1 Acidimicrobiia bacterium
GCTCGAGGACGTCCGACGACGAGAACTTCCAGTTCTTCTCGGGGCGGTCGATGCGCGCCAGGAACCGCCGGCGCTGCTCCTCCTTCGAGAGGTTGAGGAACAGCTTCACGACCTTGATCCCGTTGTCGACGAGGTAGCGCTCCCAGTCGTTGATCTCCCGGTACCGACGTTGCCAGACGTGCTTCCCCTTCGCCTCCGGCGGCAGCCGCTGGCGGTCGAGGTTCTCGGGGTGCACGCGCACGACGAGCACCTCCTCGTAGTGCGAGCGGTTGAAGATGGCGATCTCCCCCCGGGCGGGCAGATGGCGGGCGTAGCGCCAGAGATACTCGTGACCGAGTTCCTCAGAGGACGGGACCTTGAAGCTCGTCACGCGGACGCCCTGCGGGTTCACGCCGCTCATCACGTGGCGGATCGTGCCGTCCTTGCCGCCGGCGTCGAGGGCCTGCAGGCACACGAGCACCCCGTACGTGTCCTGCGCCGCGAGGCGCGCCTGGTAGTCGGCGAGGAGGTCGACGCCAATCTGGAGCAACTCGGCGCCGTCCTTCTTCTTGACGAAGTCGGCCTTGTACCGAGGATCAAAGTCCTTCGCCAGGTGCACCGTCGTGTTCGGCGCGACCCGCAGCGGCGCGATCGCGTCGGCGATTCGCTTCGGCCGCTCGTCGTCCGCTGGCATTTCCCCCCGCTTCGTGGTGACGCCCGCCCGGGTCGACCCGGATGCTGGTCCCCGATCGCGAGGTCGTCAAACCACGGCGCGCCTCACGATCCCGCGGGGAGAGATCACGAAAAAGGTGAGGATTCCACCCGAAGAGGCGGACCAGACCGCTTCGTGAGCCGCACAGGTGCTCGATTACGATGCCGCGAGCCGTCCCTACCGGAGCGCCGTGTCCGACCTCGTCGCCAGTCGCCCCGTGTCCGTCGCGGAGGCGTGGCCCAAGCAGGCTTGTCGGGCGGCGGGCCGTTACCTCGCGCTCACGAAGCCGCGCGTCGTCGAGCTGCTGCTCATCACGACGGTCCCGTCGATGATCCTCGCGGCCGGCGGCCTGCCCGACGCCGGGCTGATCGCCGCCGTGCTCGTCGGCGGGGCCCTCGCCGCCGGCGGGGCCAACACGATCAACTGCTGGATCGAGCGCGACCGGGACCAGCTCATGCGCCGGACCCGGCACCGGCCGCTGCCGTCGGGGACGGTCGACCCGGCCCGGGCGCTCGTCTTCGGTCTGGTCCTCGAGGTCGTGGCGTTCGGGCTGCTCTGGGGGGTCGCGAACCTGCTCGCGGCGGCGCTGGCGCTCGCCGCCACCCTCTTCTACGTCTTCGTGTACACGATCTGGCTGAAGCCCCGCACGGTGCAGAACATCGTCATCGGGGGCGCCGCCGGCGCCGTCCCCGTCCTCGTGGGGTGGGCGGCGGTCACGGGTGCCCTCGACGCGCCCGCGTGGCTGCTGTTCGGGATCGTGTTCTGCTGGACGCCGGCCCACTTCTGGGCGCTCGCCCTCCGCTACCGCGAGGACTACGCGGCCGCCGGCTTCCCGATGCTGCCGGTGGTGAAGGGCGACCGGTATGCGGCGACGCAGATCCTCGGGTACACCGTCGTCGTCGTGGCGGTGAGCCTCGCCCTGCCGTTGGTGTCGTCGGTGGGGGCCATCTACATCGCGGCCGCCGTCGCGATCGGCGCGGTGTTCATCGTGCAGGCGGTGCGGCTCCGCCTCGACACCTCGTCGTCGCGGGCGATCGCGTTCTTCGGCCTCTCGAACATCTATCTCGCGCTGCTGTTCGCCGCGATTGCCCTCGACGTCCTCGTCCGCGCCCGCTGAGCCGGGCCGCCACCGCGGTCGCCTCGTCGTCCTCGCGGCTGCCGTCGTCCTCGTCGTCGCCGGTGTGACCGTCTTGGCGGTGGCCGGGAGCTCGTCCCCCCACCAGTCGCGCCCCGCCGCGCTGAACCCGCCCCCGACCGCGACGCCGTCCAGCGCGCCGGGCGCGTCGCCGGCGGGACCGCCCGCGCCGGGATTCACCGCGGTGACGCTCAGCGGCGGCCACGTGACGCTGTCGCACCTGCTCGGGCACCCGGTGCTGGTGAACTTCTGGGCCTCGTGGTGTCACCCGTGCCGCTCGGAGTTCCCGCTCCTGGCCGGCGCACTCGCGAAGTACCGGTCGCGGGGCCTCGAGATCGTCGGGGTGAGCTTCGAGGACATCCCGAGCGACGCCCGCACGTTCGTCGCGCAGGAGCACGCCGACTGGACCTTCGCGCGCGACGACGACGGCACGATCGCCGCGGCCTATGGGGTGCGGCCGATCCCCGAGACGTTCTTCGTGCGCCGCGACGGCACCCTCGCTGGCCGGCTCCTCGAGATCCCGTCAGCCCACCAGCTCGACGCGTCGCTGCAGGGGATCCTCGGCACCTGAGCTACTCCTCCCAACGGAACGTGCGCGCCGCGATGATCGGCGCGCCGATCGCCCACGCGATGAGCGTCACGAGCGCTCCGACCGAGACGGGGCTCGCCGAGAGCGCCTGACGGACGGTGTCGGACAGCGCGGCGGCGGGCAGCGCGCGGGCGAAGGCCTGCAACCAGCCCGGCAGCTTGTCAAGCGGGTAGGCCATCCCGCCGAGGAACAGCAACGCGAGGAACAGCCCGTTGGCAACGGCGAGGTTCGCCTCGGCGCGGAGCGTCCCGGCGAAGAAGAGACCGATGCCGGCGAATGCGACCGTCCCGATGAGCAGCAGCACGATCGCCGTCCCGACACCGCCCTCGGCGTGCCAGCCGAGCGCGGCGCCGACGCCGAGCAGGATGAGCGCCTGGATGAACTCGAGCGCGAGAACGCTCACCGTCTTGGCCGTGAGAAGTCCGGCCCGCGAGAGCGGCGTCGACCCAAGGCGCTTCAGGACGCCGTAGCGGCGCTCGTAGCCGGTGGCAATCCCGAGGCTCACCATCGCGGTCGACATGACGGCGAGGGCCAACACGCCGGGCACGAGGAACTGCACCGGGTCGCTCAGGGACTTCACGACGCCGACCTTCGTGAAGAACACGAGGATGCCGACGGGGATCGCGACCGACACGACGAGGCTCTCGCCGCGTCGCAAGGTAAGCAGGAGCTCGACTCGCGACTGGGCGAGCACGGCGCGCAAGGTGCCGCGCGTCATCTCAGCTGTCGCGGGTGAGCTGCAAGAACACCTCTTCGAGGGTCCGTCGACCGCTGCGCAGCTCACCCAGGCGAACCTCGTGGTCGCGGAGCCAGACCGCGAGGTCCGCGACGAGGGTGGGCGACGCGTCCGCCCGCACGAGGTATGCGCCCGGGCGCTCCTCGATGAGCTGGTCGACGCTCACACCGAGCGCGGCGGCGAGGGAGGCTCGGTCGAGCCCGGGAGACGCGGCGAAGCGAGTCTCGTCGGACGCGGCGTCGAGTGTGAGCTCGGCGGGGGTGCCCTCGGCGACGAGCCGTCCGGCGTTGATGATCCCCACGCGGTCGCAGAGCTGCTCGGCCTCGTCCATGGCGTGGGTGGTCAGCAGCACCGTCGCGCCGCGCGCTGAGAGGGACCGGACCTGCTCCCAGGTCGTCGCCCGGGCGTGCGGGTCCATCCCCGCCGTCGGCTCGTCGAGGAACACGAGCGTCGGCCGGCCGACGAGCGCGAGGGCAAGCGAGAGCCGCTGCTGTTGCCCGCCCGACAGGCGGCGCACCACCGTCCGGCCGGTGTGCGCCAGCCCGACCTGCTCGAGCAGCGCGTGGGGGTCCGCCGGCTGGTCGTAGTACGCGGCGAACAGCTCGAGCGCCTCGAGCGGGCGCAGGCCCGGGTACAGGCCGCCGTCCTGGAGCATCACGCCGATCTGTGGGCGCAGCCGCCGTCCGTCGCGGATGGGGTCGAGGCCAAGCACGCGCACGCGGCCGTCGTCGGGCTGGCGGTATCCCTCGAGGATCTCGACCGTCGTCGTCTTGCCCGCGCCGTTCGGCCCGAGGAGACCGAACACCTCGCCGGGCCCGACGCGAAGGCTCAGCCCGTCGATCGCGTGCACGTCGCCGTAGCGTTTCGCGAGCTCAGCGACCTCGATCGCAGGTGTCGCCGAGGGCATCGAGGGGCGAGCCTACCGGAGGCCTCGCGCGCATCCCTGCTCGCGGCGTCGCGCGTGCCGCGCGTCTTCAGCGACGCGCCGTGCCGTTGCTCGCGTGCGCGGCGCGGGGCCGCGCCGCGCTCCGCGAACGGTCAGGCGCCGAGCCTGAGCACGGTGCGCCCCACGACGAGCGCCTTGCGTGCCGTCGGAACGCGCGCCCGGCTGCTGAACACGTCGCCGCCGGCCCGTTCGATCCGGTCGAGGATCTCGGCGTTGAGCTGCCGTGCGGTGCGGACGCAGCGTGCCGAGGACGGCGGCAGCATCGTGATGCCGACGTCGGCTGACGCGTAGTACTCGCGCGTCCGGTCGATCTCGAAGCCCATCAGCGCCTGCCACCCGGGCGTGACCGCACGGGCCCACGGATCCGCGTCGAAGCGCCGAAGGTCCTCCTGGGGGAGGTACACGCGGTGCCGGTCCAGGTCTTCGGCGACGTCGCGCAGCAGGTTCGTCAGCTGGAACGCGATGCCGAGGTCGCGCGCGTGCCGGAGCGCCGCGCCCGAGGTCGGCTCGAGGATTGGCAGCATCATCTCGCCGACCACCGCGGCCGACCCGTCCATGTAGTCGAGGAGATCGTCGAAGGTGTCGTAGGTCTCGACGCGCAGGTCCATCGCCATCGACCTGAGGAATCGCCGAAAGCAGTCGGGGTTGAGGTCGAAGGCATGGACGGTGTGCACGACGGCCTTGAGGACAAGGTCGTCGGAGTCCCCACGCTCGAGGTCGGCGAAGAAGCGGTCGCTGAGCTCGTTCAGCGCGTGCTCCCGCTCGTCCACCGACACCGGCCCGAGCTCGTCGACAATGTCGTCGGCGTGCCGGCAGAAGCCGTACAGCGCATGGACGTGGTGACGCTTCACCCGCGGGAGCAGCATCGCCGCGGCGTAGTAGGTGGTCCCGTACGCCTTGTTCAGCTGCTTGCACCGGGCGTACGACTCGTCGAGGGTCGTCACCGGTCACCCCGCCCGTCGACGTCATCCGCCGCGGAGCGCCCGGTGATCAACACGAGCGGGCTCCCCACGCCTCGCACCGTACCCATCTCGGCGAGCGTCAAGTCTGGGATCGGGCGCTGACGGGTCGCCTCGTAGTCGCGTCCGCCGGGCCGACAGCGGGCGGGCCCCGCTCCCCTGACCGCCCGGGCTACCGGTCGCGCCAGGCCACGTACGTCGCGAGCTCCCGGAGCGCGGTCCGCGCCTCGTCCGTGATCGGCGCGAGGTCGAGCGCGGCGAGCGCCTCCTTGACGAGCGCCTCAATCGCGCGCTCGACCTCGTCGCAGGCGCCGCACTCGACGAGCAGCACCTGCACGGCCGCGATGTCCTCGGGTGAGATGTCCGCCGACCCGACCCGCGCCAGCACCGCGGCACCCGCCGCGTCGACCCGCGACGCGGCCACGGCGAGCAGAGGCGTGAGCTTTCCCTCCCGCAGGTCGTCCCCCACCGGCTTGCCGGTGGTGGCGGAGTCACCGAACACGCCCAGCAGGTCGTCGCGCAGCTGGAAGGCCTCGCCGAGCGGTAGGCCGATGTCGCTCAGTGGCTCGGCCAGCTCAGGGAGGCGGCCGGCGAGCGCGGCGCCGAGGTGCAGCGGTCGCTCGACTGTGTACTTCCCAGACTTGTAGCGCTCGATGCGCGCCGCCTGGCGCGCGTCGCTCGACGCGCTCGCCGTGCCGACGAGGTCCAGGTGCTGCCCGACGCAGAGCTCGAGGCGCAACTCGTCGAACACCTGGCGCGCCGCGACCGGCGCGTCCGGGAACAGGATGTCGGCGTAGACGAACGCGAAGTCACCGACGAGGATCGCCGCCCCCTCACCGAATCGCCGTGCTTCGCCTCGCCATCCGGCGTCGTCGTGCCGCGTCATGAACTGGCGGTGGATCGCGGGCTGCCCCCGGCGGAGATCGGACCCGTCCATCACGTCATCGTGCACGAGCGCGAACGTGTGCAGCAGCTCGAGTGCCGCGCCCGCGTCGACGGCGGTGGGAGCGTCGGGCTCGCCGCCGGCGCCGACGTACGCCCAATGGCAGAACGCCGGCCGGAGCCGCTTGCCGCCCGCGATCACGAGGTCGCGCAACGCCAGGATCGGCGCGGCGAGCTCGGGATCGACGTCGGCCCACCGGCACGCCTCCGTGTCGAGCAGCGTCACGATCCGCGACTCGGCGCGCGCCCCGACGAGCAGCAGGCTCGGCGGCACGGTGGTGCTCCGCCGAGGCGGCGCCGTCGATGACATCGCCCGATGGTACGCCGGGCCCCACCCCGCACCTCTGACGCGCGTACATCGGTACGCTCCGCCAGCGTGGCCGAGTTCCTCTCGGACGCGTGGTTCGCGGCACTCGACCGCGCGGCGCGCGCCGTCCCGCCAGTCGCGGGCCTCGCGGGACAGCCGCCGCTCATCGTCGAGCAGCGCGTGCGACGCGGTGACGGCGAGATCGTCTACTCCGTGCGCTTCGACGACGACGGCGTGCGCGTCGAGCGCGGGAGCGCCGCCACGCCGGACCTCGTGCTGCGAACGGATGCCGCGACGGCTCGCGCGATCCAACGCGGCACCACGACGGCCCAGGAGGCCGTCGCGACCGATCGGCTGAAGATCCGGGGCGGCATCGGCCGGCTGCGGGCCCTGGGCGAGGCGCTGCGCACGCTCGACGACGTGTTCCGAGACGTGAGGTCGGCGACATCGGACGCCGATGGGGAGCCCGCCGAGATCTAAAGGCCCCGCCGCGGGGCGCCGATCTTGGTGTCGGGCGAACGGTGAAGGACGTCATGACGCTGACAGCACCGCCGGCCGGCTGGTACCACCAGCGACTCGACACCGACGAGTTGCGGTACTGGGACGGCAACGGCTGGACCGATCAGCGGCGCCGCGTGCCCAAGCCCGGCTGGTACCCGCGCCCCGACGATCCAAACAGCCTCCGTTACTGGGACGGCGCGGCGTGGACCGACGACGTCGGATCGAACCCGGTCGGGCCGATGCCGGTCGCCGCGCCGCCCGTCGCGCCGGCGGCGCCACCCCCTGCACCGACGCCGCCGAGCGCACCGGTCGCGCCGGCCTGGGCCGCCGAGCCGAACGAAACGCCGCTCGCTCCTCCGGCGGCCAAGGAGGGGGCCGCCGATGCGGTGGCACGGCTGCGGGCGACGCCGGTGTCGCCGCCCGACGGCACCGCCGAGGCCGTGGCCAAGTTCCGCGCGAAGCCCGTACCGGACGTCACGGGCGACGCCGCGCCGGCGGCCGAGAGTGCCGACCCGCGGGAAGAGCGGCCAGGGCGGAGCCGCGTGCTGCTCGCGATCGAGGCGATCGTGCTGGCCGTCGTGATCGTCCTGGGCGGCTATCTGCTGCTGACCAGGGCCGGCCTGAGCCTTAGCGGGTCGTCCGCGCCGCCCCCGGTCCAGGCCCCCACCGGGTACCACCTCGTCTCGCTCTCGTCTGCCGGTCTCGAGTTCGCCGTTCCGAACGCGTGGCTCGGAGTCGATCCTTCTTCGCCCGCCGTGCGGCAGGATCTGCAGCGCGTCGCCGCCGAGAACCCTCAGCTCACGGGCTTCGCCGCGTCGACGTCGAACATCAAGTACCTCGCCGTCGACGCGAGCAATCCGACCTACGGGTCGAACGTCGAGGTGCTCAACCTCGGGGTGACCAAGGCGGCGCTCTCCGACGCGGTCGCCGTCCAGAGCGCGTTCCGGAACGAGGTTCCCAACGCCACCGCCGCACCGACGACGATCGCCGGGACACGCGGCCTGAGCCTGACGGGGACGGTACCCGTCACCCTGCCGAGCGGGGCGCACCTCACGGTCCACGCGACGGCGTACATCGTGGGAACCTCAACCGGCGTGTTCTCGCTCATCTACGGGACCACCGACGACGCGAGCCAGGATGTGAACGTCCAAACCGCGCTCCGCACGCTCCGGCTGCTTCCTTAGCGCCGCGACGCCTCACACCGGGCTAGTGGTCGGGGCCTGACCGGCGCGGGCTCCAGTGGTCCCGCACGAACCGTTCGTAGTCACGCGCCATCGTGTCGGGCAGGAGGGCCGGATCACGACGCGTCACGCTCAGCACGCCCGCGTCGACGCCGGGACGGGGCCGGAAGCTCGCGGCGGGGATGCGTTCGCCGCAGCGGAACTCCCACCACGGCGCCCACGACACCGACAACAGGGTTGTCGGCGGTCGGCGGGCGCGCTTGCGTGCCACCTCCCACTGCACCACGAGATCGGCGCGTCGCAGGGCGAGCCGCGGATCGTCGAGGAGTCGACGCAGGATCCTGGTCGTGGATCCGAAGGGCAGGTTGGCGAGCACGCGGAAGGGTCGTGTCGGCAGGCGCCAGCGCAGCACGTCAGCCTCGACGACCCGGACGTGGCGCCAGCTCCGCTCGCGAGCTTCGTGGCGCAATCGGCTCGCCCAGAGCGAATCCGCCTCAACGCAGACGACCTCGACCGGGTGAGCCGCCAGGACCTGGGTGAGCACGCCCTCCCCCGAGCCGATCTCGACGATGAGCTCCCCGGGCTCGAGGCGCGCGTGCGCGACCAGCCGCTGGGCGACGGCTACGTCAACGAGGAAGTTCTGCCCGAGCTGGCGTCGCCGCTCGTCTCGGGGCGTGCGCCCGGCGCCGGGCACGGAGCACCGCGCAGGTCATGCGCGCAGACTACGCGGCTTCGGCACGCCGCCGACCGGCAATATCGACGCTGCGGAACGTGGCGCAGGTTCCGAGCTTCCTCTGGTTGACACGGTGTCTTCGATGGCGAGCGCGGCCGACGAAGAGACGTCGGGCGGATGTGGAAGCGCCGAGCGGTCGGGGCTCGCACCCCCGCCACTACGATCAGGCGCACCGCCGCCGTGAGCCAGGAGTGAGCGTGATCTCCGAGATCGAGTTTCGGACGGACGCCCAGGCGTTCCTCGACGACCACGCCGAGCGCCGTTCGGAGGAGAAGTTCGAGTGGGGCAAGGGCTCGGATCGCGTCGGGCTGCTCGAGGAGAAGACGCCCGAGCAGGAGCGCGCTGACCTGCAGACCGCGCAGGGCTGGAAGGCCGACGAGTTCGACGCCGGCTTCGGGTGGATCGCCGGTCCCGAGGAGTACGGCGGCCGGGCGCTGCCGACGAGCTACGAGCGCGCCTACCGCGAGCTGGCAAGCGGCTACGCGATCCCGTCGCAGAGCGTGTTCGCCATCGGGCTCGGGATGGTTGCGCCGACCATCCTCGCCCACGCGATCCCCGACGTGAAGGGTCGCTACCTCCGCCCGCTCTACCGGGGCGACATCGTCGGCTGTCAGCTCTTCTCCGAGCCGATCGCCGGCTCGGACCTGGCGGGCATCCAGACCGCCGCCATCCGGGACGGAGACGAGTGGGTCCTGAACGGCCAGAAGGTGTGGACGTCGGGCGCCCAGCTCAGCGACATCGGCGAGATCATCACCCGGACCTCCCCGGACAAGCCCAAGCACAAGGGCCTGACGATGTTCCTCGTGGACATGCACGCCCCGGGCGTCGAGGTGCGGCCGCTGCGCCAGATGACGGGGGGCGCCTCGTTCAACGAGGTGTTCTTCACGGACGTGAAGGTCCCCGACACCCACCGGCTCGGTGACGTCGACGAGGGCTGGTCGGTCGCGCTGACCACGCTCATGAACGAGCGGGCGGCGATCGGTGGCGGGGGCGCCGGGGGCGGCTCGATCGGCCTGACGCGGCTGCGTGAGATCGCCGACCACTTCGGGCTGGCCGACGATCCGCTCACCCGCCAGCGCCTGGCTGACATCTACGTGCGCCACAGCGTCGCCCGGTACACGAACCTGCGGGCGATGGCCAAGATCCGGGCCGGGCAGGTCCCCGGGCCGGAGATGTCCATCGCCAAGCTCTCGCTCACCCAGAACATGCAGCGCGTGGCGCAGGCGCTCGGCTGTCTGCTCGGCCCCCGGCTCGTCGCCGACACCGGTGAGTGGGGCACGTTCGCGTGGGCGGAGTTCGTGCTGGGCGTCCCCGGCGCGCGCGTCGCCGGCGGCACCGACGAGGTCATGCGCAACATCGTCGGTGAGCGGGTGCTCGGTCTGCCCAAGGAGCCGCCCGGCCCGACGGGTCGGTAGCCGTGCTGCCGTTCGAACGGCTGCGCGCCCTCGCCCGCTACTCAGGCGACGACCAGGAGCTGGTGCTCGAGGCGGCGAGCTGCCTCGCCGACTTCGCCGAAGATCCGGCGCAGCTCGTCACGGTGTGTCGTCGGCTGCTCGCGCACCATCCGACGAGCGGCGCGCTGTGGTGGACCTGCGCGCACGTCCTCGCGGCGGCGGACCCGGCGAGCGGCGCCCACGAGGCCACGGATCGTCTGAACCGTGACCGCACCGCCAGCCGGCTGGCGAACGTGCTGCCGTTCCCGCACGACGAACCGATCGTCGTGCTCGGATGGCCGGACGCGACCGGGACGGCGCTGACCGAGCGCCCGGATCTCGACGTCGTCGTGGTGCGCGCCGGCGGCCGGCTCCGCCACCCTGACCGTCGTGTCCGGGTGCTTGATGCCGTCGAGGCCAGCGCCGCGTCCCCCACCCATCTCCTCGTCGAGGTCCTCGCCACCGGACCGTCCACCGCCGTCGTCCCGGACGGGACGGCTGACCTGCGCTGGACGCTCGACGCCACCCCGCTGTGGCTCATCGTCCCGACGGGCCGACTGCTGCCCGAACGGCTCTTCGCCGCGCTGCGCGGGCAGGTTGACGACGACGTCGAACTCCTCGAGGTGGGCGACGCCGAGCACGTCGCCGGCCCGTGGGGGCTCGACGACCCCGGGCGGCTCGGACGCCACGTCGACTGCCCGATCGCGCCCGAGCTGCTCCGCCTCTGAGCATCGCCGCCTGACGCCGCCGGCGTCGCTACGGTGCGGCGTCGTGCCCGCCCCACCGCCGGATCCGCGACCCGTCGAGCCGCCGGTCGACCTGTCGACGATGTGCTGGCAGTGCGGCGCGCCGATGCGCGAGGAGCACGCGCACTACCGCTGTCCCGTCTGCGGGTGGCGAGATTCGTGCTGCGACGGCGCCTAGTGACGGCCGGCGCTCAGGGTGCGTCGGGCCACGGGCCGGGCGGCAGCTCGGTGCTGCGAACGTTGCCCCGCACGTCGATGAAGCGCTGGGTCCAGCGGGAGCTCAGATAGCGGCGCACCCCGGTCCGCACGCCCGGGATCAGCAGGAGCAGCCCGGGGATGTCGGTGAGGAACCCCGGGACGACGAGCAGGACGCCGGCGCTCACGAGCAGGGCGCCGTCGGCGAGCGTGGCGCCAGGCACGCGCCGGGCCTCGACGTCCGTGATGAGGCGCCGCAGCGCGGCCAGCCCCTGGGCCTTCACGATGAAGTAGCCGACCACCGACACGAGGATCAGCAGCCCCAGCGTGTTGAGGACGCCGATCGCCTCGGCGACCAGGATGATGACGACGAGCTCGGCGATCGCCAGGACGGTGGCGTACCCCAGGAACCGGCGCATAGGTGCAGGGTACCGGCGGGATCAGCCGGGTCCGCGCGGGCGGGTCAGGCCTCGAGCGCGAGCGGCGGCTGCTCGTCGTCCCCGTCGAGCTCGGGCGCCTCGGCGTTCGGGTTGCGCAGCGCCTCGATCCTGTGGAGCGGCCGCTCGAGCACGTTCGTGCGCGTGCCGGAGAGATTGGCGTACGCCGTGGCCGCGGCGTCGATCCGCTGGCCGACGCGCTCCATCTGGCCCTTGAACTTTCCCCACTGGTCGAGGAACTCGCCGAGGAGCGCCAGGATCTCGTCCGACGTGCGAGCCAGGCGGAAGTTCTCGACCATCTGGCGGATGAGGGCGAGCACGACGAAGAGGGTGAGCGGCGAACAGAACACGACGCCCTGCTTCACCGCGTCGTCGAGAATGGCGTCGTCCTGCTCGTGGATGAACGCGTAGAGCTGCTCGTTCGGGATGAACAGCAGGACGAAATCGACGGTGCCGCCCCCCGCGTCGACGTAGTCGCGGGCCGCCAGTTCGCGGACTCGGGCTCGGACGTCCTTCAGGAAGTCGGCCCGGAAGCGCTTCTGCTCGATGTCCGACGTCGCTTCACAGAACCGGACGTAGTTGTCGAGCGGGAACTTCACGTCCATGTGGAGGAGGAGGTTGTTCGGCAGGAAGAACGTGTAGTCGGGGATCCCGGTCCCGGACTCCACGGCCCGCTGCTTGCGGTAGTTGACGTTCTCCACGAAGCCGGCGAGGCGCAGGACGTCGCCCGCCATCCGCTCGCCCCACTGCCCGCGCGCCTTCGTGCTCGAGAGCGCCTCCCGCAGCGTCTGGGTGGTGTGGAGCAGGTTGGCCAGGCCCTCGTGCTGGCGGTTCAGCTGCACGTTCAGCTCGCCGAAGCTGCGGGCCCGCTCGGTCTCGACCTCCTGCACGAGCGTGGACACCTGGTCGAGCTTGGCGGCCATGGCCACCAGCTGCTGGTCGATCAGCGACTTCTTGCTGTCGAGGTCCTTGCCCACGAGCTCCCGCTCGGCGACCAGCGCGCTGCGGTTGTGGGCCAGGAAGTGGTCGATCGCCGACTGGACGATCGCGTCGCGCTGCTCGACGAGGAGGCGGCGCTCGTCGGCGACGAGCCGCTCCGCCTCGAGGCGCTGGCCCCGCAGGACCCGCCACGCCAGCACCGCGACGAGAAGCGGTCCGAGGACCGCCGCGCCGATGACGATGGGCTCCATGCAGTCCAGCGTCACATGGGCCTATGACACCCCCGCGGATGGCGTCTGACCTGGGAAAACGCGTTCGCTGGCCCCTTCAGGGTGAGATCAGAAGCTGCCGCCGTCCACCGTGAGGCGCTGCTCGGTGACGTACCGGGCGGCATCGGAGACAAGGAACCGGACGACGTCCGCCACCTCCTCGGGGGTGCAGACGTGCCCGAACGCCGACCGCTCGTCCAGGTCGTGGATCTCCTCGACGCCCTGGGTCGCCCGCACCAGTCGCCGCCCCATCTCCGAGACGACGAGGCCGGGCGCGACCACGTTCACGTGGATGTTGCGGGAGCGCTCCTCCTTCGCCAGAGTCCGCGCCAGCGCCTCGAGCGACGCCTTCCCGACGTTGTATGGCGCTGAGTACCCCGCCATGAACGTCGTCGCCACGCTCGACACCATGACGATGTCCCCGCGCGGCTGCGTTCGCATGCTCGGCAGGACGAGCTTGCTCAGCATGAAGGCGCCGAAGGCGTGCGTCCGCCAGACGCGCTCGAACTCGGCGGGGTCGGTGTCGGCGGTCGAGTGGCCGCGACTGGCGATCCCGGCGTTGTTCACCAGGATGTCGATGTGGCCGAAGTCGGCGAGCGCCGCGTCGACCATGCGGGTGTCGGCGTCCGCGTCGTCGACCGACGCCTGGTAGGCGACGGCGCGCCGGCCGAGGCGTTCGATCGCCGCCACGGTCTCGGCGGCGGCCTGCTCGTCGCGGCGGTAGTTGACCGCGACGTTCGCGCCGTCGGCCGCGAGGCCGGTGGCGATCGCCGCGCCGATGCCGCGGCCCCCGCCGCTGACCAGCGCCACCCGTCCCTCGAGTCCCATGTGCGTCTGCGTCCTTTCGTCGTCGGTCAGGTTCGAGCCGCGGCGAGGCGCTCGGCCCGGCGCACGAGGCCGGGCGAGCCGAGCCGTTCCGCCCAGTCGGCCAGCTCGTCCTTCGGTCCGTTCCAGCGCCACGTCGAGGGGACGCCCACGTCGGCGTCCGTCCGAAGCGTCGCCAGGAGGCGGAACCGCTCGGCGAGGGGCCGCTGCGTCGCCAGCGTGTCGGCGAGCCGGGCCGCGCCACGCACGTCGACGGTCCAGCCGCGGGGGTTGTCGGGGATGGCGTCGAGGTGCTCGTACGCGGCCAGGACGGCGGACGCTGACTTCGCGCCCCAGCCGGGCAGCCCGGGGAACCCATCGGCGCTGTCACCGACGAGCGCCAGCCAGTCGGGGATCGACGCCGGCCCGACCCCGAACTTGGCGCGGACCGCGGCCTCGTCGAGGAGTTTCCTGTTGCGGCGGTCGAGCTGCACGACGCGGGGGTCGCGGACGCACTGCGCCAGGTCCTTGTCGGGCGTGCACACCAGGACGCGCTCCACGCTCGCGTCGGCCTCGGCCACGACGGCGGCTGACGCCAAGGCGTCGTCGGCTTCGAGCTCGACCTCAGCCCACACGGTCAAGCCGAGCGCGACCAGCGCGTCCTCGACCAGCGGGAACTGGGCCTTCAAGACCGGGTCCACGCCATCGCCCGTCTTGTAGCCCGGCCAAAGGTCGTTGCGGAATGACTCGATGATGTGGTCGGTCGCGACGCCGACGTGCGTCGCACCCTCCTCGAGGAGCTGCATCATCGAGCCGACGACGCCGCGCGTCGCGCCGACGTCCATACCGTCCGGGCTCTGGTGCTCCGGCACCGCGTAGTAGTGGCGGAACAGCTCGTAGGTCCCGTCCACCAGATGTACCTGCATGTCACCATCCGAGCCGGCGATCCGACGACGTCGACGGGCAGGCGGATCAGGACTCGACAGTATGGTCGAGTCGTCGCCGTCATCGGGTGGCGAACGACCGAGAGGACCGCCGTTGCGCATCGGGGTGCACGTCCCGGACTTCACGTGGCCGGGTGGCGCGAGCAGTCTGGGATCGGACCTGGCGCGCGTCGCGGCCGCGGCGGACGCCGCGGGAATCGACCGGCTGAGCGTCATGGACCACGTGTGGCAGATCCACATGGTCGGGCCGCCGGAGCACGACATGCTCGAGGCCTACACGACGCTCGGGTTCCTGGCGGGGCACACGACCCGGATCAAGCTGCTGACGCTCGTCACCGGTGTCGTCTACAGGGAGCCCGGACTGCTGGCCAAGATCGCGACGACCCTCGACGTGCTGTCGGGGGGACGGGCCCTGCTCGGCATCGGGGCGGCGTGGAACGCCGAAGAGGCGCACGGCCTGGGGCTGCCGTTCCCGCCCACCGCGGAGCGGTACGAGCGGCTGGAGGAGGCGCTGCAGATCTGCCTGCAGATGTGGAGCGGCGACGACGGGCGCTACGACGGGCGGCACTATCACCTCGAGCGCACGCTGAACGTCCCCGCCGCGCGCTCACGGCCCCACCCACCCATCCTGATCGGCGGGTCAGGCGAGCGGAAGACGCTCCGCCTGGTCGCCAAGTACGCGCAGGCCTGCAACCTCTTCGCCGGGCCCGACCTCGAGCACAAGCTCGACGTGTTGCGCGCGCACTGCGAGCGAGAAGGCCGCGACTACGACGACATTGAGAAGACGGTGCTGTTCAACTTCGACGTCGGCGACGACGGGGCCGGCGTCGACGAGACGCTCGAGGGTCTGCGGCGCCTGGCCGACCTGGGCTTCGACGTCGCGCACGGCCGTGTGACCGACGTCTGGCGGGTCACACCGCTCGAGGTCCTCGGCGACCAGGTCGTCCCGGCCGCGGCACGCTTCTGACGCAGACCCGGACCGACGGCCCGGGATGTGCGAGCCTCGACGCGTGGGCGCGCGCCTGGACGCAGCGGTGATCGGCGCCGGGCCGAACGGCCTGACCGCCGCGGTGGTGCTCGCCCGCGCCGGGCTCGCGGTCGGCGTGTGGGACGCGGGCGACACCGTCGGGGGCGCCGCCTCGACGACCGAGCTGACGCTGCCGGGGTTCCGGCACGACGTGGGGTCGGCGGTGCATCCCTTCGCGGCGGGTTCCCCGGTGTTCCGGGACCTGGCGCTGGCCGGCCACGGCCTGGAGTGGATCGAGCCCGCGCTCGCGCTCGCGCACCCGTTCGACGACGACGACGCGGCGTGGCTAGACCGCTCGCTGGCCCGCACGGTCGAGCGGCTCGGCCCGGGCTACCGACGTCTCGTCCGACCCTTCGTCGGCCGATGGGACGCGCTGGCGCCGGACGTGATGCGCAGTCTCGCCTGGCCGCCGCCGCGCCATCCGCTGCTCCTGGCGCGCTTCGCGCTGCCCGCGCTGGCGCCCGTGGGACTGCTCGCCCGACGGCTGCACAACCCGGCGGGCGCGTCGCTGCTCTCGGGCATGGCCGGCCACACCGGCGACCTGCTGTCGGCCCCGGTCACGGGCGGCCCGGCGCTGATGCTCGCCATCGCGGCGCACGAGGTCGGCTGGCCGATCCCCCGCGGCGGCGCGCAGGCCATCAGCGACGCGCTCGCCGGTCGGCTGCGGGCGCTGGGCGGGACGATCTCGACGGGGCACCCGGTGGCGAGCCTCGACGAGCTGCCACCGGCCCGCGCGTATCTCCTCGACGTGGCCCCGTCCGCCGTCGCGGGGCTCGCGGGGGCACGGCTGCCGGCGCGCTACACGCGGCGGCTGGCGCGGTATCGCCCCGGACCCGGGGTGTTCAAAGTCGACTACGCGCTGGCCGAGCCCGTGCCGTGGCGGGACCCGGCGTGTCGGCGGGCCGGCACGGTGCATCTCGGGGGCGACGTCGACGAGATCGACGCGACGTTGCGCACGATCGCGCGGGGAGACGCACCTGAGCGACCGTTCGTCGTCGCGGCCCAGCCGAGCCTCGTCGACCCCTCGCGCGCCCCTTCGGGACGGCACACGTTCTGGGCCTACGCGCACGTGCCGAACGGCTGGCCCGGTGACCTGACCGAGGCGATCGAGCGCCAGATCGAGCGCTTCGCCCCCGGGTTCCGCGACGTCGTGCTCGGACGCGCCGCGGCGTCTCCCGCCGTGCTGCAGGCGGGCAACGCCAACCTGCTCGGTGGTGACCTGGCGAACGGCGCGGTGCAGGGTCTCCAGGCGGTGTTCCGGCCGGTGATCGCGGCCGTGCCGTACGCGACGCCTCACCCGAGCGTCTTCCTGTGCTCCGCGGCCACGCCGCCGGGGCCCGGCGTGCACGGCATGTGTGGGTACTACGCGGCACGGGTGGCCCTGCGGCGGGTGTTCGGCCGGCGCGACACTCGAGCGGGCGAAGGAGACCACGCCGGGGGATGAGAGACGACGTCGGAGGACCGGTCGGGTAGATGGACTGGTTCGCTGCGCCGCAGTACTGGCTGAGCCGGTTCGTCTTCGAGCGAGCGCTGGCCGTCATCTACGTCATCGCGTTCCTCGTCGCGATCAACCAGTTCCGGGCGCTGCTCGGCGAGCGGGGCCTGCTGCCCGTCCCGCGGTACCTGCGGCGGGTCCGGTTCCAGGACGCGCCGAGCCTGTTCCATCTCGGCTACTCGGACCGCGGGCTGCTCGTCGCGGCGTGGGCGGGGGTGGCGCTGGCGGTGACGCTCGTCGTCGGGCTGCCCCAGTCCGGCCCGTTGTGGCTGCCGATGCTCGTCTGGCTGGCGCTCTGGGTGCTCTACGTGTCGATCGTCAACGTCGGGCAGACGTTCTACGCGTTCGGGTGGGAGTCGCTGCTCTGCGAGGTGGGCGCGCTCGCCGTGTTCCTCGGCAACGCGCGGACCGCCCCGCCCATCCTCGTCGTCTTCCTCGTGCGCTGGCTGCTCTTCCGCCTCGAGTTCGGGGCGGGCCTCATCAAGCTGCGGGGCGACCCGTGCTGGCGGGACCTGACGTGTCTCTCGTACCACCACGAGACCCAGCCGATGCCGAACCCGCTCAGCTGGTGGTTCCATCACCTGCCCCGGTCGTTCCACCGCGTGGAGGTGCTCGCCAACCACGTGGCGCAGCTCGTCGTGCCGTTCCTCCTCTTCGCGCCTCAGCCCGTGGCGGGCGCGGC
>JBPYDT010000171.1:0-6928 GCA_051986275.1 Acidimicrobiia bacterium
CTTCCCGCACGGCGCGGGCGGGCCGTCGTTCTTCCAGAAGCGCGTGCCTGCGAGCGCGCCCGACTGGCTGAGGACGACCATCGTGAGCACGCCGAACGGCACGACCTCGCGCGCGCTCGTCGCGGCCGACCTCGCCCACGTGCTGTGGGCAGTCAACCTCGGATGCCTCGGGTTTCATCCCTGGCCCTACCGCGCGGACGACCCCGATCACACCGATGAGCTGCGCCTCGACCTCGACCCCCAGCCCGGCACGGACTTCACGAACGTGCGCGCCGCGGCCGTCGAGGTGCGAGCGCTGCTCGACGAGCTCGGGCTCGTCGGGTTCCCGAAGACGACCGGGAACCGGGGGCTCCACGTCTACGTGCGCCTCGAGCCGCGATGGGACTCCTACGCCGTCCGCTCGGCGGCCGTCGCCGTGGCCCGCGAGCTCGAGCGGCGCCGCCCCGACCTCCTCACGGCGGCGTGGTGGAAGGAGGAGCGCGGGGAGCGGGTGTTCCTCGACTTCAACCAGAACGCGCCCCACAAGACAGTGTTCGGCGCGTGGTCGGTGCGGGCCCGGCCGGGCGCGCAGGTGTCGACCCCGGTCGAGTGGGACGAGATCCCCGCGATCCATCCCGACGACCTCACGATCGCGAGCCTGCCGGCGCGCCTCGAGGCGAACGGTGATCCCTGGGCCGAGATGGACGCGCACCCGCAGTCGCTCGAGCCGCTCCTCGAGATGCACGAGCGTGACCGCGCGAACGGGCTGCACGACGCGCCGTGGCCGCCCGTGTATCCGAAGCAGCCCGACGAGCCGCCCCGCGTCGCACCGAGCCGGGCGAAGAAGGAGTAGCTCCCCGTCCCTCTACGCGGCCGGCGGCATGCTGCCCTCGACCTCCTGGAGGGCCTCGATGCGCTGCTCGATCGGCGGGTGGGTCTCGAAGAGCCGGTTGAACCAGCCGTGGGCGTCCCTCGACTGCTTGTCGAGCGGCGACTCGATCCACATGTGGGCCGTCGCGGCGGGCGCGTGGTGCAGGACGGTCGGGTTGTCGCGCAGCTTCTCGAGGGCGTGGATGAGGCCCTCGGGGTTGCGGGTGATGTAGACGCCCGACACGTCGGCGAGCGCCTCCCGCCGCCGCGAGATAGCGAACTGCATGAGCTTCGCGGCGATCGGGGCGAGGATCAGGAAGAAGATCGAGAGGGCGAGGATGAAGATCGCGGCGTCGCCGCCCTCGTTGTCGCGCCCGCGCCCGCTGATGCCGCCGAAGAGGAGGAGTCGCAGCCCGAAGTCGGCGAGCAGCGCGACGAAGCCGACGAGCGTGACGGCGATCGTCGACACGAGGATGTCGTAGTTGTGGACGTGGCTCAGCTCATGGGCCAGGACGCCCTCGAGCTCGGTGCGGTTCATGGTCTGGAGGAGCCCGGAGGTCACCGCGACCGCCGAGTGCTGGGGGTTGCGGCCCGTGGCGAAGGCGTTCGGGGCCGGGTCGTCGATGATGTACACCGCCGGCTTCGGCAGCCCGACGCCGATGCAGAGCTCCTCGACGATGTCGTGGAGCTGGCGGTACTGGGTGGGGTCGGCGGGCACGGCGTGCGCCGCGGCGATCGCGACCCGGTCCGAGTAGAAGTAGCTGCCCCACACGAGGCAGAGCGCCACGATCACGGCGATGACGATGAACGCCGGGCCGTAGGCGAAGATGATGTCGAACGCCGCCACCACGCCGGTGATGACGAGCGCGAAGCCCGCCATCAGATAGACGGTGCGGCGCTTGTTGGCGGCGATCTGCGCCACCAGGTCCTTGCGGCCAGCCACGTGTTCCTCCCGACCGACGCCTCGTCAGCATTATCGCGACGGAAGCGGCTGGTCGCATCCGCCCCCGGACGAGAACGGGGGACCGGCCGGCGAGCCGACCGGTCCCCCGGTTCAGGACGCGACCGCGCCCGTCAGAAGTGCGTCGGCGGAGGCGGTTGGGTGCCCGAGTAGGTGGTGATCGGCCCGGTGTCGTGGGTCACGTAGATCGGCCCGGACAGGGTCACCTGGCCGTTGTTCACGGTCGCGATCTGCGAGCCGGTGTACCCCCCGTGGTTGCTCGACGAGAAGGCGAGCGGCACGAGACCGGGTCCCTTGTACGACGAGCCCTTCGAGTTCAGCACGTTGATCACCGACTGGCGGGTGAGGTTCTTCCCCGCACCCTGGAGCGCCTGCACGAACAGGTAGCCGGCCGACATGCCGTACACCGCGTTGCCGTCGAACGGCTCACTCGTGTCGTACTGGTCGTGGATCTGCTTGAAGTAGGCGATCCACGGGTTCGACAGGTCGTCCTCCGACGGGAGGTACCCGTCGGTGATGACGCCGTTCTCGAGCGACGCGTTGGCGCTGCCGAGCAGGCCGTCGATGATCGGCGGGTCGCTGCCGATCAGCGAGACCACGTACTGCGGGTGGTAGCCGATCGCGGCGGCGGCCTTCAGCACCGACGCGGTGCCGAAGTTCACCGTGAAGAGCACGGCGACCTGCGCGCCGGCGTTCTTGAGCGCCGCGACCTGGTTCGACAGCCCGGCCGCGCTCGTCAGGTCGTTCACGCTGTAGGGCTGCTTGGTGACCACCGAGGCCCTCGGGATCTCCTGGGCGAGGCCCTGCAGCGCACCCGCGCCGACGTCATCGTTCTGGTAGATGTACCCGACCTTCTGGCCCTTGAAGTTCTTCACGATGTACTGCCCGAGGATCTTCGCCTCGATCGTGTAGTCGGTCTGGTACCCGAACGTGTACGGCGCCTTCGTCGGGTTGTTCCAGCAGTCGCAGCCCGACGCGATGAACAGGTCCGGGACGTGGTTGGAGTTCAGGTAGGGGACCACCGTCTCGTGGGTCGGCGTGCCGAGCCCGCTGACGATGCCGAACACCTGGTCTTGGAGCACCAGTTGGCGCACCACCGTCGGCGTCTGGGCCGGGTTGTAGGCGTCGTCGACGTACTTGAACGTGATCTTGCGGCCGTTCACGCCGCCCTTGGAGTTCACGTACTGGTAGAACGCGTTCTCCGCGGGGGCGATCTCGCTGTAGCCGGGGGCCGCGATCCCGGTCAGCGGCTGGTGGCTGCCGATCAGGATCGAGGTCGACGTGACACCTGGGTCCTCGGCGCGGGACTGGCGGCTCGAGGCCACCGCCGACGACGCCCCGACGGCCGCGACGAGCGCCGCCACGCCAATAAGGGCAAGGGATCGGAACCCCCAGCCGGTCGTTCCAGAGCGTTTCCTCACTGTTCCCCCCATTTCACGCGGGAGCAGGGCCGGCGACGTTACGCCGCCCCCTGCCCATGGCTATTGGGATGAAGCCCTGCGGCGGCAGGGCTACTCCAACGCGCTACGAGAGCACGCAGAGCGCTCCACAGTCGTCGCACACCGCCTTGGATACCCCCGGGGAAGGTGAGCATCACCACGACGAGCACGAAACCGTAGAAGCCGAAGGCCAGGTTGGCGCTGACGGCCCTCGAGAACCCGAAGTCGTTGGAGACCGACGTCGTCCACTGGGGCAGGTAGACGATGAGGATCCCACCCCAGATGGCGCCGGTCAGGCTGCCGAGGCCGCCGACCACCACGGCGGCGACGAGCGCGATCGAGAGGCTGAGCGGAAACCCGAGCGGGTTCACGGTCCCCGTCGACAGCGCGAGCAGCGCGCCGCCGAGCCCCGCGCACGCCGAGCTCACGGTGAAGGCGAGAATCTGGGTGCGGGCGACGTGGATCCCCGAGAGCGACGCGACGATCTCGTCGTCGCGCACGGTCCGGAACGAGCGGCCGAAGCGGCTGCGCACGAGGTTGGCCAGGATGATGAGCGTGATCACCGCAGCGAGTACGGAGATCCACGCGATCCACTCCTGCGGGTCGAAGTTCGTCCCGAGGAACGTGGGCGGCGTCGGCTGATTGATCGACAGCCCGCTCCCGCCGCCGAGCGCGTTGGGCCAGCGATACGGGACGCCGGGCAGCCCGACGGCGAGCGCGAGCGTGGCGCCCGCCAGGTAGGGGCCGCGCAGGCGCGCCGCGCCGAGCCCGATGATCAGCCCGGCGAGCCCGGCCGCGGCCGGTGACAGCACCAGCACGGCGAGGAGCGGCAGGCCGGTGTGGATCATGAGCAGCGCCGCGGCGTACGCGCCGATGCCCATGAGCGCGCCGTGCCCAAGCGAGATCTGGCCGTTCAGGCCGGTGAGGACGGTCAGGCCGGCGACGGCCACGACGTACGCCCCGATCTGCGCGATCTGGAAGTTGTCGTACGAGCTCACCGACTGGGTGATCACGTAGACGATCGCCAGGCCACCGGCGGCGAGGACCAGGTGGCGGACGAGGGGCTGCCCGAGCACCCCCCGCGGCGTGCCCGGGCGGCGCCCCGTCGGGCTCGCGAGGGTGGCGGCCCGGCGCAGGAGCGCGCTGACGACGCCGGGCCCGGCGACCGGCTCGACGGGGCGCTCCGCGGGACGGGACGCGGCCTCCTCGCGCACGTCCTCGGAGGTCATGTCACACGCGCCGCGGCTTGATGCCGCTGAAGAGGCCCTCGGGCCGAACCATCAGCACGGCGACGAGGAGCACGAGCGCGCCCATCACCTCGAGGCTCGGGCCGAGCGTCGACCAGCCGCCGACGTAGCTCGTGACCAGGCCGAGCAGCACGCCCCCGACGACCGCGCCGACCGGGCTGTCGAGACCGCCGATCACCGCGGCGGTGAAGCCGTAGACGAGCGGCGCCTCCATCATGCTCGGGGACAGGAACAGCTTCGGCGCCACGAGCACCCCGGCGAGCGCACCGACGAGCGAGGCCAGCGCCCACCCGAGGCTCAGCATCCGGCCGACGCGCACGCCGAGCAGCCGCGCCACCTCCGGCTGAAACGCCGCAGTCCGCATCCGCAGGCCGAGGTTCGTCGCTCGGAAGAGGACGGCGAGCAGGATCGTGACGACGACGACCGACGAGATCACGAAGACGTCGAACGGCGCCAGCGCGATCGCTGACCCGCCGACGTGCAGGCCGCGGATCGAGAAGTGGGACGGAAGGGAGCGGGCGTTCTCACCCCAGATCATCCCGGCGATCGCCTCGAACAGGATGAGCAGCCCGAAGGTCACGATGACCGCGTTCAGCGGCGGCTTGTTCTCGACGGGCCGGACGATCAACCGCTCCACCACCGCGCCGCCGACGAACCCGGAGGCGAGCGCGACGACGAAGCCGAGCCAGTAGCTGCCGCCCGCGTCGATCACGCTGAACGCCACGAAGGCGCTGAGCATCGCCATCGAACCGGCCGCGAAGTTCACGACCCGCGTCGCGCGCCAGATGAGCACCAAGCCGAGCGCGACCGAGGCGTAGATCGCGCCGCTGCTGATGCCGTTCAACGTCTGGTTCAGCACCGAGGCCCCCCATGTCGGCTCGAGCGCCGTGAGCGTGATCTTCTCATCTAGAACCCCAGATAGTGGTGACGCAGTTCGGCGTCGTCCGACACGCGATTCGCGGAGTCGGTCAGTACCACGCGACCGAGGTAGAGCACGACGACCTGGTCGGCGATCGACAGCGCCGACTTGGCGTTCTGCTCGACGAGCAGGATCGTTAGGCCCGAATCGCGGGTCAGCCGGCGCAGCAGTCCCATGATCTGGCGCACGATGAGCGGCGCGAGGCCCAGCGACGGCTCGTCGAGGAGAAGTGCGCGCGGTCGAGCGGTCAGCGCGCGCCCGATCGCGAGCATCTGGTTCTCGCCACCCGACAGCGTGTACGCGGCTCGCCGACGCCGCTCCCTCAGGAGAGGGAACAGGTCGTAGACCTCCTCGACCGCCCGCCGCCGATCGGCCCGGTCGTGTCGCCACAGCCCGCCGAGCCGCAGGTTCTCGTCGACCGTCAGCTCCTGGACGACGCTGCGCCCCTCGGGCACGTGAGCGACGCCGTGGCGCACGACGTCCTCGACGGGGAGCCTCGTGAGGTCCACACCGTCGAAGAGGACCCGGCCGGCGCGGGGGTGCACCAGCCCGGTCATCGACCGCAGGAGCGTCGTCTTGCCGGCACCGTTCGCGCCGAGCACCACGGTGATCGATCCCTCGGGCGCCTCGAACGAGACGTCGTGCAGCGCCTCGATCGGCCCGTACGCCGTGGTCAGGCCCTCAACGGCCAGCATTGGCCCTCCCGTCAGAGGGCCCCGCATGGTGGGGCCCCGCGTCGTGGGGCTGCACTTCTTCACCGAGGTAGGCCGCGGTCACCGCCGGGTTGTCCTTCACCTCGTCCGGGGTGCCCGTCGCGATCACCTCACCGAAATCGAGGACCACGATCCGGTCGCACACCGACATCACGAGGTCCATGTGGTGCTCGACGAGCAAGATCCCCATCCGCGCCTTGAGCCGGGTGAGAAGCGCGCCGACCGAGTCCAGGTCGGCTTCCGACAGCCCGCTGGCCGGCTCGTCGAGCAGCAGGAACCTCGGCTCCGCGACGAGCGCCCGTGCGAGCGAGATCCGCTTCTGGAGCGCGTACGGGAGGGTGCTCGGGAGGCGGCCCGCCACGTTCGCGACGTCGAGCTCCTCGAGGACGCTCATCGCGCGTGCCGCGAGCCGGTCCTCGTCGCGCGAGGAGGGGGGCACGCCGCCGAGCGCACTCGCCAGGGTTGACCGCTCGCGGAACTGCCCCGCCGCCATGACGTTCTCGAGCACGGTGAGCCCGGGCCAGAGTCGGACGCCCTGCACGGTGCGCGCGATGCCGAGCTTCGCCAAGCGGTGCGGCCGCATGCGTCGGATGGCGTGGCCGTCCAGCACGATCCGGCCGGCGCGCGGGTCGACGAATCCACAGATGACGTTGAACAGGGTGGTCTTACCCGCACCGTTCGGGCCGATCACCCCTACTATCTCGCCGCTCGTGAGGGACAGCGACACCGACTCCAGAGCGGTGAGCCCGCCGAAAGCGACGGTCACGTCCTGGACGGCGAGACCCTCAGCGTCCGTTTCC
>JBPYDT010000172.1:0-2957 GCA_051986275.1 Acidimicrobiia bacterium
ACGCCGTGATCCTCAAGCCGAGCGAGAAGGACCCGTCGGCCGCGAACTGGCTCGCGTCGTTGTGGCGCGAGGCCGGCCTCCCCGACGGCGTCTTCAACGTCGTGCACGGCGACAAGGTGGCGGTGGATCGGCTCCTCGAGCACCCGGGCGTGCGCGCAGTGTCGTTCGTCGGGTCGACGCCCGTTGCGCGCTACGTCTACGAGACGGCGACGCGCGCGGGAAAGCGCGTCCAGGCGCTCGGGGGTGCGAAGAATCACATGGTGGTGCTGTCCGACGCGGACCTCGACCTGGCCGCCGACTCGGCGGTGAACGCCGGGTTCGGCTCGGCGGGAGAGCGCTGCATGGCGATCTCGGCGGTCGTGGCCGTCGGTGACGTCGGCGACGCCCTCGTGGCGAAGATCCGCGAGCGGATCGGGGGGCTCGCGGTCGGCGACGGCCGGGCCGGCGCCGACATGGGCCCGCTCGTCACGCGAGCGCACCGGGACAAGGTCGCGTCGTACCTCGACGCGGGCGTCGCCGCGGGGGCCGAGCTCGTCGTCGACGGGCGCGAGCACGCGATCAAGGGCGACGAGTCCGGCTTCTGGCTCGGCCCGACGCTGTTCGACCGCGTCACCCCCGACATGGCGCTCTACACGGACGAGATCTTCGGCCCCGTCCTGTCCGTGCTGCGCGCCGACACCTACGAGGACGCGCTCGCGCTCGTAAACGCCAACCCGTACGGCAACGGGACGGCGATCTTCACGAACGACGGCGGCGCGGCGCGACGCTTCCACAGCGAGGTCGAGGTCGGGATGGTCGGGATCAACGTGCCGATCCCCGTGCCGGTCGCGTACTACTCCTTCGGCGGGTGGAAGAACTCCCTGTTCGGCGACGCGCACGCGCACGGCACCGACGGGATCCACTTCTTCACCCGGGGGAAGGTCGTCACCAGCCGCTGGCTCGACCCGAGCCACGGCGGCGTCAACCTCGGCTTCCCGCGCAACGAGTGACGGGCGAGTCGCCCGGACCGTAGAGTCGGGGGAGCCGAGGGAGCGCTCGAGCCCGGCGCAGCGAGGGGACCAGCCATGACGACCACGTTGGATCCGCTGAAGGTCATCGACGCCGACACCCACCTCACCGAGCGCCACGACCTCTGGACGAGCCGTGCCCCGTCAGCGCTCAGGGACCGGATGCCGCACGTCACCCAAGTCGACGGGCAGGCGACCTGGGTCGTCGAGGGCGAGGTCCTCGGGCGGGCCGGGGCCGGCGGCGTCGTCGACAAGGAGAACGTGAAGGGCCGGTCGTTCGAGGCGCTGTACGAGTGGGAGATCGACCGCATCCACGAGGCGGCGTACGACCCCGTGGCGCGCGTCGAGCTCATGAACGACACCGGGATCCACGCGCAGATCATCTTCCCGAACGTCGTCGGGCTCGGGGGCCAGAACATCGCGGAGGCCGTGCACGACGTCCCGTTCCGGCTCCGCTGCCTCCAGATCTACAACGACGCGAACGCCGAGATGCAGGCCGGCGCGAAGGACCGACTGCTGCCGATGGCGATCCTGCCGGCGTGGGACGTCGACGAGTGCGTCGCCGAGGCGAAGCGCGCGAAGGGCCTCGGGCTGCGCGGCGTGAACATCACGTCGGACCCCCAGGACCAGGGGGGTCCGGACCTCGCGAACCGAGCGTGGGACCCGCTCTGGGAGGTGTGCGAGGACCTCGAGCTCCCGGTGCACTTCCACATCGGGGCGAGCCTCACCACGATGACGTTCTTCGGGAACTACCCGTGGCCGTCCCATGACGACGACGCCCAGCTCGCCATCGGCGGGACGCTGCTCTTCATCGGGAACGGGCGCGTCGTGGTGAACATCATCTGCTCCGGGATGCTCGAGCGGTACCCGGGCCTGAAGATCGTCTCGGTCGAGAGCGGCGCGGGCTGGGTGCCGTTCATCCTCGAGGCGCTCGACTACGAGATGGCCGAGAACGCCCCGAAGCTGCGTGAATCCCTGTCGCTGTCGCCCTCCGGGTACTTCAAGCGCCAGATCTACGCCACGATGTGGTTCGAGCGCACCGACCTGCCGGCGCTCGTGCGGGCCGTCGGCGAGGACAACATCATGTTCGAGACCGACTTCCCGCACCCGACGTGCCTGTACCCGGACCCGCTGCGGTCGGCGAACGACAACATGCGCGAGCTCTCCGAGACCGCCCGGAACAAGATCCTGGGCGGGAACGCCGCCGCGCTGTACCACCTGTAGTCCCGTCCGGGATCTGAGTACCGCCTACTCAGGCTCGCCGGCCCGCGGCTCCCCTAGCGTCGCCTCCGCGGGCAGCCGCCCGCGCCGAGCGCGGGAGCTGTCGGGTGGGGCCGCCTCCAGGACGGGAGCGCTCCGGCGACGGAGGCTGTGGAACTGGCGGGCCGGCTCCCCGGACGCGGGGAGCGGCCCGGCGGTCGGCGACACTTCCGGACGCCTCGATTCCCTGGCGAAGCGGCTCGGTCCGCCGTGAGCGAGTGACCGGCGCCGCCCCGCGCTCTACTTGGGCGTGCGGAGCTTGAACTCGGCGCCGGCCGGGTCGGTCAGCGTCGCCAGGCGCCCGTAGGGCGTGTCGGTGGCCTCCTGCACGACGGCACCGCCGAGCGCGGTGGCCTGGCGCACCGTGGCGTCGGCGTCGTCGACGTGCCAGTACACCGACCAGTGCGCGCCGACGCCCGCGGGCAGGAACGCCGAGGCGTCCATGACGCCCGCCACCTCGCCGTCACCCTCGGGGTCACGGACCGTCGCGTAGCGGAACTCGTCGGTGTCGCCGACCGCGGTCGTGTCCCAGCCGAACACCGAGCGGTAGAAGGCGAGCGCGCCGGCGTGGTCGCGCGTGAACAGCTCGAACCAGCTCGGGGCGCCGGGCTCGTCGAGCACCGTGAAGCCGGGGAAGGTCCCGGGCTGCCACGCGCCGACGCGCGCCCCGGTGGGGTCGGTGAGCACCGC
>JBPYDT010000173.1:0-2759 GCA_051986275.1 Acidimicrobiia bacterium
GCCCTCGCCCCCCGGGCCTCGACGTCGCCGCTCGTCGTGCGGTGCCGCCACCGGGACGGCGACTGGCGCCACCTCGAGCTGGTCGTGACGAACCGGGTCGGCGACCCCGAGGTCGAGGGGTTCGTCGTGAACGCCCGTGAGGTCACGGCCCGCGTCCAGGCGGAGGCGGCGACGTCGAGCCCCGGGCTGTTCCGCGAGACGGCGGACGACGCCCCGGTCATGATGTGGCTGGCCGACGCCACCGGGCAGGTCGTGTTCTGCAACCGCCGCTGGTACGAGCTCACCGGGCGCAGCGCCGACGAGGAGCTCGGCGCCGGGTGGCTCCGGGGGGTCCACCCCGACGACCGGGAGCGGGTCGCGGCGAGCGCGCTCGCCCGGGTCGGGCGCCGGGAGCCGTACGAGCTCGACTACCGCCTCCAGGTCGCCGACGGCAGCTACCGGCGCGTCGTCGACGTCGGCGTGCCCCGGTACGACGCCGACGGCCGCTTCGCGGGCCACGTCGGGACCGTCGTCGACGTCACCGACCGTCTCGAGGCGGACGAGGCCCGACTCTTAGCGGAGAGCCGCAGCCGCGCTCTCGTCGACAACTCCCACGACCTCCTCTCGATCTACGACGACACCGGCCGGTTCGTGTTCGCCAGCCCGTCCCACGAGCGCGTGATCGGCTACAAGCCCGAGGAGCTGGTCGGCCGCCAGGCCATCGAGCTGCTCCACCCGGCCGAGCGCGAAGACGTCGCGGAAGCCTTCGCGGGGCAGCTCCTCGAGCACCGCCCGCCGATGCCGCTCGAGCACCGCATCCGCCACCGCGACGGGTCGTGGCGCTGGGTCGAATCGATCGCGGTCAACCTGCTCGACGATCCCGCGATCTCGGGAGTGCTCGTCGACGGCCGCGACGTCACCGACCGGCGCCGAGCCGAGCTCGTCGCCGCCGATCAGGCTCGCATCCTGGAGGGCGTGGCGCGCGGGGACCCGCTCGCCACGACCCTGGACGCGGTGGCGCGCCTCGTCGAGGGATGGGTCGACGCGTCCCGGGCGGTCGTGGCCGTCACCGATGACCAGCGCGTGCTGCACGTCGCCGCGGCGCCGAGCCTCCCGGCCCCGTGCGTGGCGGCGTTCGAGGCGCTTCCGGTCCCGCCCGACCGGCCCGGGCTCCCGGAGACCCCGGTCAGCCACACGATCGACCCGGCCAACGGCGCGCTCGCCACCACGCTCGCCGACCATGGGTTCGCGAGCTGGTGGGCGATCCCCGTCGGCGACGCCGGCGAGGGCCGCCACATCGGAGTCGTGCTCGCCCTGCGACGCGACGACGCGCAGCCCGAGGCCCGCGACCGGCGGCTCCTCGAGATGGCCGCGAGCCTCGCCGCGGTCGCGATCGAGCGGGACCGCAGCGCGGCCCGGCTGTCGCACCAGGCCCTGCACGACGCGCTCACGGGCCTGCCCAACCGCGAGCAGCTCGTCGACCGGCTCCGCCGCATCGGTCGGCACGAGCGTCGCGGTGGCTCGGACGTCGCCGTCATGTTCCTGGACCTCGACCGGCTCAAGGTCCTGAACGACAGCGTCGGGCACGACGCCGGCGACCGGCTCCTGGTCGAGATGGGCCAGCGGCTCAGCACCGCGCTCCGCCCCGGCGACCTCGTGGCTCGGTTCGGCGGTGACGAGTTCGTCATCGTCTGCGAGCAGCTCGACGGCCCGGAGGACGCGGTCGCGCTCGCCGACCGGATCCTGAACGTCGCCCGGCAGCCCTTCGAGCTCGAAGGCGTCGAGGCCGTCCTCACGGCGAGCATCGGGATCGCGATCGCCGACGGACGTCCGCCCGAAGAGCTGCTCCGCGACGCCGACGCCGCGATGTACCGGGCGAAAGAGCGCGGGCGCGACCGCGCCGAGCTCTTCGACGCGGGGCTGCGCGAGGACGTCGTGGCCCGGCTCGACACCGAGCGGGAGCTCCGCCATGCCCTCGAGCACGACGGGCTCGTCGTTCACTACCAGCCGGTGGTCCAGCTCACCACGGGCGCGCTCGCGGGGTTCGAGGCCTTGCTGCGCTGGGCCCACCCGGACCGCGGGCTGCTCGTGCCCGCCGACTTCCTGGGCGTCGCCGAGGACTCGGGGCTCATGCGCCCGATCGGCGAGTGGTTGCGCAGCGAGGTCTGCCGCACGGCCGCACGCTGGCACCAGGAGCACCCCGAATGGGGGGCGTTCTTCACCAGCGTCAACCTGTCAGCTGCCGAGCTCTCCGACCCGAATCTCGCGACGACCATCGGCAAGACCGTGCGTGATTTGGATCTCGACCCGACGCTGCTCTCGATCGAGGTCACCGAGCACGCGCTCCTCGCCGACTCGGAGGCGACGCGTCAGCTCCTCGTGGCGCTGCGGGAGCTCGGCGTCCAGCTCGCGCTCGACGAGTTCGGGGCAGGCCCGTCACCGCTGCTGCACCTGAAAGAGGTGCCCCTGAACCAGGTGAAGATCGACCGCGGGTTCATCCACGGCCTCGGCCGGGATCCCGTGGACGACGCGATCGTCGACGCGATCGTCGACCTCGCCCAGCAGCTGGCTCTCACGTCGGTCGCGCTCGGGGTCGACACGGCCGTGCAGGCGGCGCGGCTCCAGGCCAACGGCTGTGCCCTCGCCCAGGGGGACTGGTGCGCATCTCCCATGCCTTCGGCTCTCGCCGAGGCGTGGGCGCAGCGCCACCTCCCAACCTGAGACGGCCCACGCCGACCCGCGCGCCCGAGAAATCCGCGCGAATCGGGCGTTTTGGGGCG
>JBPYDT010000174.1:0-9273 GCA_051986275.1 Acidimicrobiia bacterium
GGCTCAGCGTCGTGTTCGCCCTCGCGGCGCTCGTCTGCGTGGCCGTCGCCGCGATCCCGAGCTCCGGCGGCGGGAGCGGCGGCAGCCCGACGGCGCTGGCCACCCCGCTCTGGTCGGCCCGGCGGGCGCCCGAGCTCGTCGTGGACGGCGTCGGCGCGCAGCGCCTGCAGGCGTCCCTCGCCGCCGATCTCGCCGCCGACCCCGGGTCGTGCTTCGTGGTGTCCGAGGGCGCCGAGCCGCTCGCCGCGCTCAACCCGACCGCACCGCTGCTCCCGGCGAGCACCGAGAAGCTGCTCACCGCGACCGCGGCGCTCGTCGTCCTCGGGCCGAACTTCAGGTACGAGACGAAGGCCGTCTCCGACCAGGCACCGGACAGCAGCGGCACGCTCGACCGGCTGTGGCTCGTCGGGTCGGGCGACCCGGTGCTCGCCACCGCCGACTACAGCACCTACCTGCAGAGCCAGCCCGAGGAGAAGGGGTTCATCACGACCTCCTTGGAGTCGCTCGCCGACGCGATCGTCGCCAAGGGCGTGAAGCGCATCCCGGGCGGGATCATCGGCGACGACTCCCGCTACGACACGCAGCGCTACGTGCCGAGCTGGTCGTCGAGCTACCGCACCGACCCCGAGATCGGCCCGCTCGGCGCGCTGACCGTGAACGACGGCTACCAGCTCCAGGGCATGAGCCGGCTCGTGCCCGTCCCCGACCCCGCGCTCTACGCCGCGAGCGAGCTGACGAACCTGCTCACCGCCCGCGGCGTCCAGGTCGGCTCCCCGAGCGCGCACACGAAGGCGCCGGCGAGCGCCACGCCGATCGCGTCGGTCTTCTCGCCCACGCTGCACGACCTCCTCGCGGCGACGCTCGAGACGAGCGACAACCTCGCCGCCGAGCTGCTCGCCAAGGAGATGGGCGCGCACACCTCCGGGCAAGGCACGACCGCGGCGGGCATCCAGGTCATCACGAGCACGCTCACCCGCCTCGGCATCCCGACGGGGGGGCTCATGCTCACGGACGCGTCCGGGCTCGACCGCGGCGACCGCGTCTCGTGCACGACGCTCGCCGCCGTGCTCAACCTCGCGCAGACCCCGCAGTTCCAGGCCGTCCTGCAGGGGCTCCCCGTCGCCGGGGAGGACGGGACGCTCGCCGACCGGCTCGCCGGCACGCCGCTCGCCGGGAAGCTGAAGGCGAAGACCGGCACGCTCAACGGCGTCAGCAGCCTCGCCGGGCTCCTCGACAGCGGTCGGCCGCTGCAGTTCGCGCTGCTCGTCAACGGCAACGTCCCCGACAAGGCCGCCGCCGAAGCGGTACGGGAGCGCTTCGCCGGCATCCTCGCCACCTTCCCGAACGCACCGGGCGCATCGGCGCTCGTACCGGCGCCCGCCCAGCCGTAGCCCGGCCGCTCCGCGCGACGCACCCGTAGACTCCGCGCGTATGGCCGCCGACTCGGTGCGGGACCCGAGCCCCACGTCGCTGCCGCAGCTGATCCTCGAGCTGCGCGACCTGGTCCTGGCGTACATCCGCCAGGAGACGCTCGACCCGCTGAAGAGCCTCGGCCGCTACATCGGCTTCGGGATCGGCGGCGCCCTCCTCCTCGGCACGGGCGCCCTGCTCCTCGCGGTCGGCGAGCTGCGGCTCCTGCAGACCGAGACGGGCAGCACGTTCCACGGCAACTGGTCCTGGGCGCCGTACGGAATCGTCGTGGTCACCCTGTTCGCCGGCGCCGCGATCACCTGGGCGGCGCGCGGCGCGCGGAAACAAGCCTGAGGAGACCATGCCAGACGTCGACACGACCAAGCCCATCACCCGCGGTGACATCGAGGCGAAGCTCCGCCAGATCCAGCGGGGGACCGACGCGGGCGCCGAGGCCGCCAAAGGCGCGGGGATGGTCGGCGGCCTCGCCGGCACCGCCCTCCTCGTCATCGCCGCGTATCTGCTCGGGCGCCGCCGGGGCCGCAAGCGCCGGACGGTGGTCGAGATCCGCCGGGTCTGATGCGGTTCCTGCGCTGGCTGACGTGGACGGGCTGGCGCCTGCGCCACGGCTCGCGTTTCTGGCTCTACGTCTCCGTCGGAGCCGCTGTGATGCACGCCGTCGGTCGCCTGCTTCGCGAACCGGAGGCGCGCGCCAGCGTCGACCTCAAGCGCGGCGACGCGGTCGAGGTGCGCGTCGTCGACGCCGACCGCCGCTGACCGGCCCGCACGAGGGCACCGGTAGCCTGGGTGCCCCGATGAAGGTCGTGCTGCGCAACCCGCGCCGTGAGCTCGAGGTCGCCGGGCCGATCACCGTGACCGCCCTCCTGCAGCGCCTCGACCTCGTCCCCGAGGCCGTGCTCGTCATCGCGGGCGACGAGCTGGTCGCGCGCGACGCCCGCCTCGAGGACGCGACGACGGTCGAGATCCGCCCCGTCACGTCCGGCGGAGCGGCGACCCGGTGAAGTGCACCGTCTGCCGTGGGGCGGCCGTCATCGACGTCAGGCGCCACAACGCGGCCTTCTGCCCTGAGCACTTCGCCGTCCACTGCCGAGACCAGGTCCGCCGCGCGCTCCATGAGCACGAGATGCTTCGCCGCGACGACCGGGTGCTCGTCGCCGTCTCCGGCGGGAAGGACTCGCTCGCGCTCTGGGACCTGCTCGCCGCCCTGGACGTCGACGCCGACGGGCTGCATCTCCGGCTCGGCATCGGCGACTACTCCGAGGAGTCGACCCGGGCAGCCCGCGCGTACGCCGCAGCGCACGGCCGGACCCTGCACGAGGTCGACCTCGCCGGCGACGTGGGCTTCACCGTGCCCGACGCGGCCGCCGCCACGCACCGGGTGCCCTGCAGCGCGTGCGGGCTCTCGAAGCGCCACCTGTTCAACGGGTTCGCCGTCGAGCACGGCTACGACGTCGTCGCCACCGGGCACAACCTCGACGACGAGGCGGCGGTGCTGCTCGGCAACGTCCTGCGCTGGGAGACCGAGTACCTGGCGCGCCAGGCGCCCGTCCTGCCGGCCGGGCCGGGCTTCGCCCGCAAGGTCAAGCCGCTGGTCCGCCTCGGCGAGCGCGAGCTCGCGGCGTACTGCGTGATCCGCCGCATCGACTACCAGGTCGAGGAGTGCCCGATGGCGGCCGGCAACCGCCACCTCTCCTACAAGGAGCTCCTGAACGAGCTCGAGCAGCGCTCGCCCGGCACGAAGGGCGCGTTCCTCGCCGGGTTCTTCGAGCGGGGCCGGGCGCGCTTCACCGCGGACGAGCCGGTGGTGCCGCTGCGGCGCTGCGTCGAGTGCGGCGCCCCCACCCCGAGCGAGGTGTGCGCGTTCTGCCGCCTCCGCGCCCGGGTCGCCGAGCGGCCGTGACCCGACCGTTCGCGCCGGGCGACCAGGTGCTGCTCCTCGACACGAAGCGCCGCCGGCATCTCGTGACCCTCGAGCCGGGCGGCGAGTTCCATTCGCACGCCGGGGTGCTGCGTCACGCCGACGTGCTCGGCCAGGAGGAGGGCGTCACCGTCCTGACCACCCTCGGGGCGCGGCTCGTCGCGGTGCGCCCGACGCTCGCCGAGTACGTCCTCGAGATGCCGCGCGGCGCGCAGGTCATCTACCCGAAGGACCTCGGCCCGATCCTGCTGCTCGCCGACGTCTACCCGGGCGCCCGCGTCCTCGAGTCGGGCGTGGGGTCGGGCGCGCTCACGATGACGCTCCTCCGCGCCGTCGGCCCGAGCGGGTTCGTGACCGGCTACGAGCTGCGCGAGGACTTCGCGACCCGGGCCCGGCGCAACGTCGAGGGACTGCTCGGCACGGACCTGCCGCTGCGCATCGAGGTGCGCGACGCGTACGAGGGGATCGACGAGACCGACCTCGACCGGGTCGTGCTCGACCTCCCCGAGCCGTGGCGGGTCGTGAAGCACGCCGAGGCCGCGCTGCGCCCCGGCGGCATCCTCCTCGCGTACCTGCCGACGATCGGCCAGGTGGCCCGGCTGCGCGAGGAGCTCGCCGGCTCGGCATTCGGGATGGCCCAGAGCCTCGAGGTCATGCAGCGGGGCTGGCACGTCGACGCGCAGTCGGTGCGCCCTGACCATCGCATGGTCGCACACACCGGGTTCCTCACCTCGGCCCGGCTCCTCCGCGCCACCGCGTGAACTTCCTCGACGCCCTGCTCATCGCGGCGTTGCTGCTCGCCGCGTACTCCGGCTACCGGTTCGGCTTCGCCGCCCGGGCCCTGGCGTGGATGGGGCTCGTGGTCGGCCTCGCCGTGGGCGTCGAGTTCGTCGACAGTGTCGCCCGCGCCCTGCACGGCTCGACCCCGCGCACCAAGCTGCTCGCCTCGCTGGCGTTCCTGCTCGTCGTCGCGCTCGTCTGCCAGGCGATCGGCTTCGGGCTGGGGTCGTTGCTGCGCCGCTACCTGCCGCGTGTCGGCGGCTTCCGCACCGCCGACCGGGTCGCCGGCGCGGCGGCCGGCGTGCTCGCCGTCCTCGTCGTCGTGTGGCTCCTGATCCCCGGCCTGGCGAACGCGCCCGGGTGGCCGGCGCGCGCCGTGCGCGGGTCGGCGATCGTGCGGGAGATCGACGACGTCGCGCCGTCGCCGCCGTCGACGCTCGCCGCCCTCGGCCGCCTCGTCGGCGCCGGACCCTTCCCCGAGGTGTTCCGCAGCCTCACCGCGTCCGACGTCGGCACGCCGCCCGGTCAGGGGATCCCCGCGGCGCTCGTCGCCCCCGTGTCGGCCGCCGTCGTGAAGGTCGAGGGACAGGCGTGCAACGTGGTGCAGGACGGCAGCGGCGTGCTCGTCGCGCCCGGCGTCATCGTTACGAACGCGCACGTCGTCGCGGGGGAGCGGGCGACGTCGGTCCTCGTCCCGAACCTGGGACGGCTCAGCGCGGTCGTCGTCGCGTTCGACCCGTACCGCGACCTCGCGATCCTGCGGATCCCGGTCATCCACGTGGCGCCCCTCGGCATCAGCGACACCGCGGTCGGCGACACGGGCGGGGTGTTCGGCTACCCCGAGGGCGGGAACGAGGCCGAGGCGCCGGCGCGCGTCGCCGAGCGCATCAACGCCGAGGGCACCGACATCTACCACCAGTCGCCGACGCAGCGCGACGTGCTCGTGCTCGCGGCGAAGCTCGTACCCGGCAACTCGGGCGGCCCGCTCGTGAACCTCCGGGGACAGGTCGTCGGGATCGCGTTCGCGATCGACCCCGGCGCGTCGTCGACCGCGTACGCGCTCGCGACCGACGAGGTGAACGCGGTGCTGCACCCCGTGCTCGTCAGCGGGACAGCCGCCGCCGTCAACACGGGCAGCTGTCTCGAGGGCTGACGCGACGAGGCCCGGGCACTCGGCCCGGGCCCAGGCTCGTCGAGGTCAGATGGTCAGTCGACCTCGATGAAGATGCACTCGCCGGGGCACTCCTCGGCGGCCTCGATGACGGCCTCGTCGAGGTTGCCCGGCACGTTCGCGAGACCTTCGGCGCCACCCGGGTCGCTGAAGACCTTGCCGCTCTCCTTCACGTACGCGAGACCGTCGTCGAGCAGCGTGAACACGTCGGGGGCGATCTCCTCGCAGAGACCGTCGCCGGTGCAGAGGTCCTGGTCGATCCAGACCTTCATCGCAGGGCGCTCCTCGCTTCGCTCTCGGGGCTCCCGCTGGGAGCCGACCAGTTCAGGGTACCCGAATCTCCGCCGATTTCTCAAGCGTAGACCGGGTAAATTTGGGTGTGCGGCGATGCCCCAGTCCGCTGGAATCAGCCGTGTAAGGTCCGGCCGAGCCCGGACCGCAGTGTCCGGGAGGAGGTGGCACGTGGCCCCGGAGCACGAGCGACGCCTCGCCGAGTACGAGCGTCAGGTCGGTGAGCTGCAGTCGCAGCTCAAGGCGCTCGAGGAGGAGATCGTCATCCTCCGCCGCCGGCTCCAGGACGCCCCGAAGCGGGTGCGGACCCTCGAGGAGCGGCTCCTCGAGACGAAGGGCCAGCTCGCCCAGGCCGTCTCCCAGAACGAGCGCCTCTCCGCCACGCTGCGCGAGGCCCGCGAGCACATCGCGGCGCTGCGCGAGGAGGTCGAGAAGCTCACGATGCCGCCCTCGGCGTACGGGGCGTTCCTCGGCGCCAACGACGACGGCACGGTCGACATCCTCACCGCCGGTCGCAAGATGCGCGTCTCGGTGCACCCCGAGGTCGACCTCGGATCGCTCGAGCGCGGCCAGGAGGTCGCGCTGAACGAGTCGCTGAACGTCGTGCTCGCCCGCGGCCTCGAGATCGCCGGCGAGGTCGTGGTCTTGAAGGAGGTCCTCGCCGACGAGCAGCGGGTTCTCGTCGTCGGCCGCGCCGACGAGGAGCGCGTCTGCGAGCTCGCCGGCATGCTGGTCGGCGAGCGGCTGCGGGCCGGCGACCACCTGCTGTACGACGTGCGCTCCGGGCTCGTCGTCGAGCGCCTCCCGCGCCCCGAGGTCGAGGAGCTCATCCTCGAGGAGGTCCCGGACGTCTCCTACGCCGACGTGGGCGGCCTCGACGACCAGATCGAGCAGATCCGCGACGCCGTCGAGCTGCCGTACCTGTACGCCGAGCTCTTCCTCGAGCACCAGCTGCAGCCCCCGAAGGGCATCCTGCTCTACGGGCCGCCGGGCTGCGGCAAGACGCTCATCGCCAAGGCCGTCGCGAACTCGCTCGCGAAGCGCGTCGCGGAGAAGACGGGCGACGCGTCGTCGCGCTCGTACTTCTTGAACATCAAGGGCCCGGAGCTGCTGAACAAGTACGTGGGCGAGACCGAGCGCCAGATCCGTCTTATCTTCCAGCGCGCCCGCGAGAAGTCCGAGGAGGGCGTCCCGGTCATCGTGTTCTTCGACGAGATGGACTCCTTGTTCCGCACACGCGGCACCGGCATCTCGTCCGACATCGAGAGCACGATCGTCCCGCAGCTCCTCGCCGAGATCGACGGGGTCGAGAGCCTGAAGAACGTGATCGTGATCGGGGCCTCCAACCGCGAGGACCTGATCGACCCGGCGATCCTGCGCCCCGGCCGCCTCGACGTGAAGATCAAGATCGAGCGCCCCGACGAGGAGAGCGCCCGCCAGATCTTCTCCCAGTACCTGACGGCGAGCCTCCCGATCGCCGAGGCCGAGGCGACCGGCCACGAGACGGCGGCCGACGCCGTCTCGGCGATGATCACCGCCGCGGTCGAGCGGATGTACAGCGAGGAGGACGACAACCAGTTCCTCGAGGTCACCTACCAGAACGGCGACAAGGAGATCCTGTTCTTCAAGGACTTCGCGTCGGGCGCCATGATCGAGAACATCGTCCGCCGCGCGAAGAAGCTCTCGATCAAGCGCCAGATCGACGGCGGCGCCAAGGGGATCGGCACCGAGGACCTGGTGGCCTCGATCCGCCAGGAGTTCCGCGAGCACGAGGACCTGCCCAACACGACCAACCCCGACGACTGGGCGAAGATCTCCGGGAAGAAGGGGGAGCGGATCGTGTTCGTCCGCACGCTGCTCCCGGAGGGTGACGAGTCCACCGGCGGTCGCCAGATCGAGCGCGTGACCACCGGTCAGTACCTGTAGCGCCGTGAGGTCCGCGACGCGCCGTCGGTAGGCTGTCCCGGTGGCTGTCCCGAAGGTGTGCGGCACCGAGACCGAGTACGGCGTGCAGCTGCGGGGCACGCCCGATCCGAACCCCGTGCTCGCCTCGTCGGTCCTCATCAACAGCTACGTCGAGCAGCGCAAGGTCGGCTGGGACTTCGAGGACGAGAGCCCGGGGCGTGACGCCCGCGGCTACGGCCGGGACGGCGGGCAGCCGCCCGAGATCGAGACGCACCTCGTCAACACGGTGCTGACGAACGGCGCCCGCTACTACGTCGACCACGCCCATCCCGAGTACTCGACGCCCGAGTGCGCCGACGCGCTCGAGCTCGTGCTGGCCGACAAGGCGGGGGAGCGGGTCCTCGCCCGGTCGATGCAGGCCGCCAGCCACCTGCTCGAGGCGGGCCAGTCGATCGTCGTCTACAAGAACAACTCCGACGGCAAGGGCAACTCGTACGGCTGCCACGAGAACTACCTCGTCGACCGGGCCGTGCCGTTCTCGAGCCTCGTGCGCTACCTGCTGCCGTGGTTCGTCACCCGGCAGGTCTTCACCGGCGCGGGCAAGGTCGGCGCCGAGAACGGCGCCGCGCCCGTCGACTACCAGCTGAGCTCGCGCGCCGACTTCTTCGAGGAGGAGGTCGGGCTCGAGACGACGCTGAAGCGCCCGATCGTGAACACCCGCGACGAGCCGCACGCCGACCCCCAGCTGTACCGGCGCCTGCACGTCATCGCGGGCGACGCCAACCTCTGCGAGGTCGCGACCTTCTTGAAGGTCGGCGCGACCGCGGTCGTGCTCGCCATGATCGAGGACGACTTCCTCGACGGCGGCGCCGCGTCCCGCCGCGAGTGGTCGCTCGCCGGCCCCGTCCCCGCGATGCGGATCGTGTCGCACGACCCGTCCTGCCGCGCGACCGTCGAGATGGCCGACGGGAGCCGCGTCAGCGCCGTCGAGCTGCAGTGGGAGTTCCTGCGGCTCGCCCGCAAGTACGCCGACGAGACCGGCCTCGCGGCGTGCGGGGGCGAGACGGTCGGCAACCAGGTGCTCGACCGCTGGGAGTCCGTCCTGAGCGCGCTCGAGCACGACGCGGCGACGCTCGACGGCCAGCTCGACTGGGTGACCAAGCGCACCCTGCTGCAGGCCTACGTCGACCGGGACGGCCTCACCTGGGACGACCCGAAGCTCGCGTTGCTCGACCTGCAGTACCACGACGTGCGCCCCGACCGGTCGCTGTACGAGCGTCTCGTGCGCGCCGGCACGGTCGAGCGCCTCGTCGAGGAGGCCGACGTGCTCGACGCGATCACCGAGCCCCCCGGCTCGACGCGCGCGTACTTCCGCGGCACCTGCCTGGCGCGCTGGCCCGAGGCGGTCGTCGCCGCGAACTGGGACAGCCTGATCCTCGACGTGGGTGGCGACCCGTTGAAGCGGATCCCGATGATGGAGCCGCTGCGCGGCACGCGTGCGCACGTCGAGCCCTTGTTTGCCAGCGTGGATTCGCCGGCGGCGCTCGTCGCCCGGCTGGCGTCCTAACCTGGCCCCCCGGAGGATCACGATGCCCGAACAGCAACGTCGCCAGCGCCCGGCACCCCAGGAACGTGTCGAAGAGACCGAGGAGCTCCCCGCGTCGTCCGAGCGCGGCGAGAAGCTCAAGGGCGAGCTCGACGACCTCCTTGATGAGATCGACGAGGTCCTCGAGGTGAACGCCGAGGACTTTGTAAAATCGTACGTTCAAAAGGGTGG
>JBPYDT010000175.1:0-13407 GCA_051986275.1 Acidimicrobiia bacterium
TCTACTACACGTCCGGCAGCACGGCCGACCCGAAGGGCGTCTGCCACAGCGACCGGTCGCTGCTCGCCGGCGGGTGGGGGCTCGCCGTCGCGCTCGACATGTCGCCCGAGGACGTCGGCTCGATCGCGTTTCCGTACGCGCACATCGGCGGGCCCGACTACCTCGTGACCGTGCTCTCGCTCGGGTTTCCCGCGGTGCTCCTCGAGGCGTTCGCGCCGTCCGAGGCGCTCGCCGTGTTCCGCCGCCACGGCGTGACGATGGTCGGCGGGAGCACCGCCTTCTACCAGGCGTTCCTCGCCGAACAGCGCAAGCACCCGGACGAGCCGATCCTCCCGACGCTGCGGCTCATGTCGGGGGGCGGCGCCCCGAAGCCGCCCGAGCTCCACTACGAGGTGCAGCGCGAGATCGGCGGGCGGGGCACGGCCCACGGCTACGGAATGACCGAGGTGCCGATGATCGCCCAGGGCTCGCCGCACGACACCGACGAGCAGCTCGCCAGCACCGACGGGAAGCCGGTCGTCGACTGCGAGGTGCGCGTCGTCGCGCTCGACGGGTCGCCCGCCGGTGCCGACGAGGAGGGCGAGCTGCGCCTGCGCGGCCCGATGGTGTTCCGCGGCTACACCGACCCCGCGCTCACCGCCGAGGCGTTCGACGCCGACGGTTTTTTCCTTACCGGCGACCTCGGGAAGGTCAGGGCCGACGGGCACGTCGTCGTCACGGGCCGCCTCAAGGACGTCATCGTCCGCAAGGGCGAGAACATCAGCGCCAAGGAGGTCGAGGACCTCCTCTACTCGCACCCGAAGGTGCAGGACGTCGCGGTGATCGGCCTGCCCGACCCCGAGCGCGGCGAGCGGGTCTGCGCCGTGGTGCTCACGGTCGCCGGCGCCGAGCCGCTCGCGTTCGACGAGCTCACCGCGTTCTGCCGCGACGCCGGGCTCATGACCCAGAAGATCCCGGAGCAGCTCGAGGTGCGCGACGACATGCCGCGCGCCGCGACGGGCAAGATCGTGAAGACGAAGCTGCGCGAGGAGTACGCCTCGCGCCCGTGGCCTACCGGCGCGTGAACGCCGGGCTCGCCGAGTCCGCCGGGACCTCGTCCAGCGCCACCCGCACCTCGTCGACGCGGGGCCCGACGCGCGCGCCGATCGGGGCGAGCGCCTCGACGTCGAAGCCGTAGAGCGCGGCGACGTTCTCGCTCGTCACCTGGCGCACCTCCGCCGGGTCCCAGTCGGCGAAGGCGCGGCGCAGCCCGGCCGTGGTGTGCGGGTAGGTGCTCTCGTGGTGCGGGTAGTCGCTGCCCCACATCACGCGGTCGAGCCCGACGGTGCGCATCGCCCGGGCCTCGGACGGGCTCGGGAAGCTCACGCCGACGTAACAGTTCTGGGCGAAGTACTCGCTGGGGGTGAGCGTGAGGCGCTCCTCCTCGGTGTACTTCAGCTCGCCGATGCGCCCGGACGCCATCTGGGCGTGGAACCCGTCGAGCATGCGGAGCGTGTCGGGGAGCCACGCGCAGCCCGACTCGGTGAGCACGAAGCGCAGCGTCGGGTGGCGGGCGAAGACGCCGCCCATGATGAGGTGCCACAGCGGCCGGTGCGAGAACCACGTCGTCTCGACGATCCACATCACCCCGGCGGCGGCCGAGCGCCCGTAGTCGGGTGAGCCCTGGCCCGAGTGGTGGGTGATCGGCAGGTCGAGGTCCTCGCACGCCGACCACAGCGGGTCGTACACCGCGTCCCAGTAAGGGGGGAGGTCGGTGTCGTCGGGGTTCCCCGGCAGGAGCACGCTCGCCAGCCCGTGCTCCTTGGCCCAGCGTGCCTCGGCGACCGCGTCGTCGACGTCGTTCACGAAGATCTGCGCGACGCCTCGCCGTCGCCCCGGCGCGTCGGCGCAGAAGTCGGCGAGCCACCGGTTGTGGGCGCGGATGCCGGCGAGACGCCGCGGGTAGGTCTCGGCCGTCGGCGGCCGGGCGATCACCGCGCCCGTCGGGAAGAACGGCGGGACGGTGTTCGGGAACAGCACCTCGCCGACGACGCCGTCCGCCTCGAGCTCGCTCACGCGTCGCTCGCCGTCCCAGTTGCGGGTCCGCCCGCCGCCCTGCAGGTCGCGGAACGGGTTCGAGTACTTGCCGCGCCACGCGTCGTACTCCTCGCGCCACTCGGGGTCGAGGTAGTCGCGATAGGTGTCGAGCGACGCGCCGGCGTGGCAGTCGGCGGAGAGCAGCAGGTAGCGCTCGTCGCTCACAGCTGGAACACGCGCCGGGCGTTGTCGCGGAGGAACGGCTCCCACACCTGGTCACGCAGCGGCACGTGGGGCAGCTCGGTGAAGATCCGCTCGAGCGACAGGCCCATCGGGTAGTAGCCGGCGTACATCACCTTCTCCGCGCCGCGGGTGTTCGCGTAGTCGATGACCGCCTTCGGGTAGTACTTGGGCGCGAAGGCCGACGTCATGTAGTGGAGGCCCGGCCACTTCAGCATGAGCTTCACCGCGAGCTCCTCCCACGGCTCGGCGCCGTGGCGCATCACGATGCGCAGGTCGGGGAAGTCGTAGCAGACCCGGTCGAAGCGCATGACGTGCTGGCAGTCCGACGGGAAGCGCGGCCCGGCGATCCCGGCGTTGACGATCACCGCCAGGTCGAGCTCCACGCAGGCCGCGTAGAGCGCGTACGCCTTCGCGTCGTCGACCGGGACCTGGGGGAGGCACCCCGCGGGGAAGAACGTGACGGCCTTCAGGTCGTGCTCGGCCTTCGCGGCCTTCACCTTGCGGATCGAGCCCATCACGTCGTTGGGGTCCACCTCGAGGGTGAGCGCCACCCGCTTGGGGTCCCGCCGCTGGCCCTCGAGCGCGTCCGGCGACAGCCCGAAGAGGCCGGTCTCGACGTTGAACCGGTCCATCTCGGCGAACGTCACCGAGATCGGGTCCTCCTCCTCGGCCGCGGGGTCGGGGACCTCCTTGAACATGTACTCCGCCGGGAAGGCGAACTCCTCCTTCGACTCGCGGTCCTTCGCGGCCTTGCGCAGCTTCGCGTACACCCGGTCGCGGTCTCGGATGGGGAAGCCGATCATGCCGTCGACGACCCCGACGTCGGTGGGGTAGGCCACGCCCGGATCGTAGGTCGGCGCGCGCCGGCGCGGCCCCGGCGCCTAGCGGGGCTTGAAGTCGAGCGACGCCGAGTTGATGCAGTACCGCTGGCCGGTCGGGGCCGGGCCGTCGTCGAAGACGTGGCCGAGGTGCCCGCCGCAGCGCCGGCACACCACCTCGGTGCGGCGCATGAAGTGGGAGTGGTCGGGGCGCAGCTCGACCGCCTCGACGAGCACCGGCTCGGTGAAGCTGGGCCACCCCGTGCCCGACTCGAACTTGGTGTTCGAGTCGAACAGCTCGGCGCCGCAGCCGCCGCACCGGTACACGCCGTCGTCGTGGCAGTCCCAGTACTGGCCGGTGAAGGCCGGCTCGGTGCCCGCCTTCCGCAGCACCGCGTAGCGCTCCGGGGTCAGCTCGTCGCGCCACTCGGCGTCGGTCCGCTCGGCTCGGTCCGTCATCACGCCTCCCGCTGGTAGGCCAGCACCTCGTACTCGACGAGCAGCCCGAGGGGCAGCCACGCCACCCCGACGGTCGTGCGCGCCGGGCGGTGCTCGCCGATGTGCTGGAGGTACAGCGCGGCGAGCGGCGGCATTGTTCCCGGGTCGGGGTCGGCGAGGAACTGCGTGACCCGGGCGACGTCGCCCCAGCCGAGGCCGCAGTCGCCGAGGATCGCCTCGACGTTGCGCAGGGCCTGGTCGGCCTGGGCGAGCAGCCCGCCGGACGCGGGCTCGCCCGTCGCCGGGTCGACGCCGATCTGCCCGGCGAGCACGACCCAGTCGCCGGCCCGCACCGCCCCCGAGTACGGACCGGCGACCCAGGGCTGGCTCGGGGTCGGGAGCGGGGTGACCATGACGCGCCTCCTCTACGTCGCGGTGCGCCAGGCGGCGGCGCCGATGAGCCCCGAATCGTCGCCGAGCGCGGCGCCGACGACCTCGGCGCGGGGCCCGGCCGGCCCGAGCCGCTCGAGCGCGGCGCGGATCGGCGCGTGGACGAGCTCGCCGTTGCGCCCCGCGCCGCCGCCGATCACGACGATCGTGGGCGCGACGAGGTGGGCGAGGTTCACGACGCCGAGCGCCACGGCGAACATCGCCTCGTCCCAGACCTGGCGTGCCACGGCGTCGCCCGCCTGGACGAGGCGCACGATCTCGGGTCCGATCGCGTCGAGCCCGGCGGCCCGGGCCATCCGGTTGATCGCCGTGCCGGAGCCGAGGCCCTCGACCGTGCCGTCCTCGCCCGCCGCGGCGAGCGCGCCCTCGACGACCGAGTGGCCGACCTCGCCGCCCGAGTAGCGGGGGAGCATGAGGCGCCCGCCGACGATGACGCCCGCGCCGACCCCGGTCGAGATCGTCAGGTACACGACGTCGCCGTGGCCGCGCCCGGCACCGAAGCGGGCCTCGCCGACCGCGGCGACGTCGGCGTCGTTCGCCAGCGCCACCGGCCGCCCGAGCGCCTCCTCGAGGGCGGCGCGGGTGAGCAGCGGCGGCCAGCACGCCGGGAGGTTCGGGGCGTGGAGGAGCAGGCCGCGCTCGTGGTCCACCCGTCCCGGCACGGCGACCACCGCGTGCTCGATCTCGTGGCGCGCCGCGAGCTCCTCGACCAGCACGAGGAAGGGGTCGAGCGTCGCCGCGTCGCGGGGCGTCGGCACCACCGCCCGGTCGAGGATGGCGCCGGTGGCGTCGACGGCCGCGGCCCGCATGTTCGTGCCGCCGAGGTCGACGGCCAGCGTCTCGCCCACGATCGTCGGCGCCTCACACGACCGGGTCGTGCCAGCCAGCCGTCGTCCGGCACAGGCCGGCCGCTTCCTCCGGCCCCCAGCTGTGCTGCGGATAGGGGATCGCCGGGTCGTGGTCGGTGAGAACGTCGTCCACGACGCGCCACGCCGCCTCGACCCCGTCCTCGCGGGCGAAGAGCAGGTCCTCGCCCGCCATCGCGTCCCCGAGGAGCCGCTCGTAGGCCGTCATCTCCTCGGGCTGGTCCTCGGTCAGGCCCAGCTCGACGTTGTGCCCGCAGAACCCCTCCCCGGCCGTCTTGGCGCGGGCGCCGAGCCCGATCTGGACCTGGGGGCTCAGGCGGAAGCGCAGGTAGTTCGTGTTGTGCGGCAGCGTCTCGTACTCGGCGAAGACCCGCTGGGGCGGGCGGTGCCAGGCCACCATCACCTCGGTGCAGGTGAGCGGCAGCTCCTTGCCCGTGCGGACGAGGAACGGCACGCCTTCCCATCGCCACGAGCTGATGTGGAACCTCGCCGCGGCGTACGTCTCGACGTCGGACTTCGGGTCGACGCCCGGCTCGTCGCGGTAGCCCTCGAACTGGCCCCGCACGAGCTCGTGGCGGTGCAGCGTCTCCATGCCGAAGAACACCTTCTCCTTGGCGTCGCGGAGCGCCTCGGCGTGCGGCCCGTACGGGGGCTCCATGGCCAGGAGCGCGACCGTCTGCAGGAGGTGGTTCTGGACCACGTCGCGCATCGCCCCGACCTCCTCGTAGAAGGCGCCGCGGCCCTGCACGCCGAAGTCCTCGGCCATCGTGATCTGGACCCCGCGGACGTAGTTGCGGTTCCAGATCGGCTCGAGGAAGGCGTTGGCGAACCGGAAGTACAGGATGTTCTGGATCGCCTCCTTCCCGAGGTAGTGGTCGATGCGGAAGATCGCCGATTCGGGGAACACCGAGTGCAGGACCCGGTTCAGCTCCTTCGCCGACTTGAGGTCGCGCCCGAAGGGCTTCTCGACGATCACCCGGGCATCCTTGCCGAGGTCGCACCAGCCCAGGCCCTCCACGACCGTCGGGAACAGGTCGGGCGGGATCGCGAGGTAGCTCGCGGGTCGCTTGGCGTCGCCGAGCACCTGTTTCAGGTTGGCGAAGGTGGCCTTGTCGTTGTAGTCGCCGTCGACGTAGCGCAGCCGGCTGACGAGCGCTTGGAAGCCCTGTTCGTCGTCGAGCCCACCGTTCTTCTCGATGCCGTCCCTCGCGCGCTCCTGGAGCTGCTCGAGCGTCCACGGCGACGACGCGACCCCGATCACCGGGAAGGTCAGCACGCCGCGCTTGGCCATCCGGTAGAGGGCGGGGAAGATCATCTTGTGCGCGAGGTCTCCCGTCGCGCCGAAGAACACGAGGGCGTCGGACTCGGGGGGTTTGCTCATCGGCCCGGGTCGACCTTCTCGTTGTGGCCGCCGAACTCCTTGCGCATGGCCGAGAGAAGCTTGTCGGCGAAGTCGGCCTCGCCCCGCGACGTGAACCGGTTGAAGAGCGCGGCGGTCAGGATCGTGGCGGGCACGCCCTCGTCGACCGCGGCGTGGACGGTCCAGCGGCCCTCGCCGGAGTCGGAGACGCGGCCCTCGAAGTCGGCGAGCGTCGGTGACTGGCTCAGCGCGTCCGCCGTGAGGTCGAGCAGCCAGGACGCGATGACGCTGCCGCGCCGCCACACCTCGGCGACGTCGGGGAGGTGCAGCGTGTAGCGGTAGTACTCGGGGTTGCGCAGCGGGGTCGTCTCAGCGTCGACCGCCTCGGTGGTCGCGCCGACGTCGGCGTGGCCGAGGATGTTCAGCCCCTCGGCGTACGCGGCCATCAGCCCGTACTCGATCCCGTTGTGGACCATCTTCACGAAGTGTCCGGCGCCGTTCGGTCCGCAGTGCAGGTACCCGTTCTCCGCGGGTGTCGCCGGGCCGGTCCGTCCCGGGGTGCGGGGCGCGGCGTCGACGACCGGCGCGAGTGTGGCGAAGATCGGGTCGAGGTGGCGGACGACGTCGTCCTCGCCGCCGATCATGAGGCAGAAGCCGCGCTCGAGCCCGAACACCCCGCCGCTCGTGCCGACGTCGACATAGTGCAGCTGGTGCTCGGCGAGCCGCTTCGCGCGCGTGATGTCGTCTCGGTAGTAGGAGTTGCCGCCGTCGATCGCGATGTCGCCCGGGGCGAGCAGCGGCACGAGCTGTTCGAGGGTGCCATCGACGACCGCGGCCGGCACCATGATCCACACCGCGCGCGGCGGCGTGAGCTTCGCCACGAAGTCGGGCAGCGTCGTCGCGCCGGCCGCGCCTTCTCCCTCGAGGGCCTTCACCGCGTCGGCGCTCACGTCGTAGGCCACGCACTCGTGGCCGTCACGCATGAGCCGGCGCACCAGGTTGGAGCCCATCCGGCCGAGTCCGATCATCCCGAGCTGCATGCCTGCCTCCTGCGGGTGGCCCATCATCGGGGCCCGCTCGGGATTCGAGCAAGCCACGCGGGTTCACCGGTCGGTCCGGCAGCACGGGCGAGACTGGACGTCACCCAGTGGACGGCCTGCGAGGGGGGACTCATGGCAACGGTGCTCGGGATCGACATCGGCGGGACGGGCATGAAGGCCGCGCCCGTCGACACCGCGACCGGGGAGCTCGTGGCGGAGCGCCATCGGATCCTCACACCCCACCCCGCGGTGCCGGACACGATGGCAGCGGTCTTCGCGCAGCTCACCGCGCACTTCCACTGGACCGGGCCGGTCGGGGCGACGTTCCCCGCGGTCATCAAGGCCGGTGTGGCGCGCACGGCGGCCAACATCGACCCGTCCTGGATCGGCACCGACGTCGCGGCGACGTTCGCGCGGGCGTCGGGGTGTGACGTCACCGTGGTGAACGACGCGGACGCCGCCGGCATCGCCGAGATGGAGTTCGGCATGGGGAAGGGGCGCAGCGGTGTTGTGATGATGATCACGCTCGGCACGGGGATCGGCACGGCTCTGTTCGTCGACGGGCAAATGGTGCCCAACACCGAGCTCGGGCACATCATGATGGGCAAGCAGGAGGCCGAGACGCGCGCGTCGGACAGCGCGCGGCAGCGGCTCGGCCTCTCGTGGGCCAAGTGGGCGAAGCGCCTCGACGCCTACCTCCTCGAGCTCGAGCGGCTCCTCTCCCCGGACCTGTTCATCCTCGGCGGCGGGGTGAGCAAGCGGCACGACCGATTCATCCCGAGGCTCACGACGCACGCCGCGGTCGTGGCGGCCGGACTGCTCAACGAGGCCGGCATCGTCGGGGCCGCGATCGCGTCGCAGCAGGCCGCCGGCACCGGCACCACCATGCACACCGCGCCCGCGACTGGGCCGCGGCCGGCCACGCCATCGGCCACCGGGAACTAGGTCGGCGGCTCGCTGAGCGGCGTCCGGCCGGCGAACCCCGCGTCGGGCCAGTGCCACCACTCGATCGCGTCCTCGCCGTCGAGTCAGCACAGCAGGTACTCCCGGCCGGTCGGCGACCGGGCGGGGAAGTCGATGAGTCCGCGCGCTGGGTCGCGCACGACGATCCCGCGCCCGGTGAGCTCCTGCAGGACCTCGCGCAGCTCGGCGTTCCCTTCCCCGGGCGTCTGGCCGTTGCCCGAGGGCGCGCCGTTGCCCGGCGCGCGCGCCGCGGCCGCGGTGAGCCGACGGAGGCGCTGCACGAGCGCGCGGACCTCGTCGAGCGCGGCCGACGCTTCCTCGAGAGTCCAGAACCGCACGGGACCAACCTACGCGCGCGCAATGCGCGCCGAGCCGACGATGTCCACCGCTACCATCGCTCGGTGGCGCGCGTCGGATATCTCGGGCCGCGCGGCACCTTCGCCGAGGAGGCGCTGCTCACCCAGCCCGATCTCGCGGCCGAGACGCCGGTGCCGCTGCGCACCGTCCCGGACGTGCTGACCGCGATCGAGCGCGGCGACGTGGACGTCGGGCTCGTGCCGCTCGAGAACTCCATCGACGGCACGGTGACCGTCACGCTCGACACGCTGGCCTTCGACACCGACCTGCTCGTCCAGCGGGAGGTCGACCTCCCGATCTCGCTGCACCTCTGCGCGCGGCCCGGCACGCGACTCGCCGACGTGCGCGTCGTCGTGTCGCACCCCAGCCCGTTCGGGCAGTGCCGGGGCTGGCTCGCTCGCAAGCTGGGCGACGCCGACCTCGAGGTGGCGAGCTCGACCGCGCAGGCGGCCGAGCAGGTCGCCGCGTCGGACGCCACCGACCGCGCGTCGATCGGCACGCGGCATGCCGCCGAGCGCTACGGGCTCGAGGTGCTGGCCTCGGAGATCGAGGACCACCCGGAGAACGAGACCCGCTTCGTGCTCGTGGGGCGCGGCGTCCCCGCGCCCACCGGGCACGACAAGACCTCGATCGTGTGCTTCCAGCGCGAGGACCGGCCCGGGTCGCTCCTCGCAATCCTCCAGGAGTTCGCCGCTCGGGCGATCAACCTCACGAAGCTCGAGTCCCGCCCGACCAAGCGCCGGCTCGGCCAGTACTGCTTCTTCATCGACTTCGAGGGCCACCTCGCCGACGAGCTGGCGGCCGACTGTCTCCGCAACCTGGCGGCCAAGCAGGCCGAGGTGAAGTTCCTCGGCTCCTACCCGGTCGCGGGCGACGCCGGCCCGGCGCGCCGCCAGGCGGTGAGCGAGGCGTGGCGGGCAGCGAGCGACTGGGTCGACACGCTCCGCGCCCAGATCCGCCCGGCGTGATCGACCTGCGCGCCCTGCGCGGCGACCCCGCCTACCGGGCGGGGATCGAGCGCAAGCGGGTCGCCCCCGGGCTGCTCGACGAGGTGCTCGCGCTCGACGCCGAGGCCCGGGCGCAGCGCCAGCAGGTCGAGGCGCTCCGCGCCGAGCAGAAGCGGCTGTCGAAGCAGGTCGGCCGGGGCGACGCCGACGCCCGGCAGCAGGCGACCGCGTTGAAGGAGCGGGTGCGCGAGGGCGAGACCGAGCTGGGCGTGCTCGACCGGCGCCTGCGCGACCTCGCGCTGCGGATCCCGAACCCGGCCGACCCGAGCGTGCCCGACGGGGGCGCGGACGACGCCGAGGTCATGCGCACCGTGGGGAGGCCCGGCCCCGCGCCGGCGGCCGACCACGCGGCGTTCGGCGAGGCGATGGGCTTCGTCGAGACGCACCACGCGGTCGAAGCCGGTGGCTCCCGGTTCGCGTCGCTGGTCGGCCCCGCCGTGCTGCTCGAGCTGGCGCTCGTGCGCTTCGCGCTCGGACGCCTCGTCGACGAGGGCTTCACGCCGGTCGCGCCGCCGGTGCTCGTGCGCGAGGAGACGATGGAGGAGGCTGGCTTCTTCCCTACCGACCGCGCGCAGGTGTACGAGGTCGACGACGGCGAGCTGTTCCTCGTCGGCACGAGCGAGATCGCCCTTTCCACGCTGCACCGCGGCGAGCGCCTCAAACCGGCGCAGCTGCCGGCGCGCTACGCCGGCTGGTCGTCGTGCTTCCGCCGCGAGGCTGGCACCTACGGGCAGGACACCCGCGGGATCTTCCGCGTCCACCAGTTCGACAAGGTCGAGATGTTCGTCTTCGCCGAGCCGGCGCGCTCCGACGAGGAGCTCGACCGGATCGTCGCCGTGCAGGAATCGATCGTCGGCGCGCTCGGCCTCCCGTACCGGGTGGTGAACATCGCGGCCGGCGACCTGGGCGCCGCCGCGGCGAAGAAGTTCGACCTCGAGGCGTGGCTCCCCTCGGAGGGCCGCTACCGCGAGATCACGTCGGCGTCCACCTACCGCGATTTCTCGGCGCGGCGGCTCCAGACGCGCGTCGTCGGCGAGGGCGGCGCCGAGTTCGTCCACACGCTGAACGGCACGGCGTGCGCGGTGCAGCGCACGCTCGTGTTCTTGTGGGAGTACGGGCAGCGCCCCGACGGGACGTTCGTGGTGCCGGCCGTGCTCCAGCCCTACTGCGGCTTCGAGGAGGTCGCGCCACCCGCCTGAGGCGGGGCGTGCAGCGGAGCGGGAGGGATTCGAACCCCCGGGCCTCATCGGCCGGCTGCTTTCAAGGCAGCTGCAATCAACCGGACTCTGCCACCGCTCCCGGTCGCATCGAATCCTACGGGGCGTCTCCCACGGGCGCGCGCCGAGACGTGAGCCCGTCGAGCACGGGCGCGGCGGTGGCGTACCCGATTTCGACGAGCTCGGACGCTGGAACGCGGCGGGTGAGCTCGGCGCGCACCGGCGCAACGTCGAGGTCGCCGCTCGTGAACCCGGGCAGCCAGTCGTCGTGGTGGGACAACACGACCCGGCGCGGGCGAAGCAGCGCGGCCTCACGCCCGACGAACTGCGCGAGCGAGCCCTGGATCGGCTCGCCGTCGAGGTTGCCCCGCCCCGCGGCCGCCAGGATCGCCAGGTCGGGGCGGAGCTCGCGCAGCACGGGCGTCCACGCGCCCGAGGTGTCCTGGTAGAGGAGCCGGCCGGCGGGCGTCTCGAGCACGTAGACGAGCGCGCCACCGTCCCCGCGGGCGTGCTGGTCGCTGGCGCGCAGATGGTCGAGCACCTCGGGCCCGAGCGAGACGAGCCACGCCCCGAGCTCGGCGAAGCGGGCCTGCTGCTCCTGGTAGTCGAGCCCGAGGTCCCCGAGGCACACCGTGGCCGCGCCGGGAAACTCGCGCTGCGACCAGACGCACGAGTGCTGGCTCGGGTATACGGAGGCGACGACGTGCGGCGAGAGCCGGACCCGCTCCCCGCCGGCGACGGGCACGAGCTGGCGGTACGGGACGCCCGCGTCGGCGAGCACCCGCACCGTCTCGTAGGACCCGACGACACGGGCGCCGGTGTTGCGCGCGATGCGCTCGGCGCCCCACAGGTGGTCGAAGTGCGAGTGGCCGACGAGGATCCAGTCCGCGGCCGCGATGTCGTCGGCCGTCCAGCCCGTGCCGGGCGCGCCGGGCACCCGGTCGACGTAGGCGTCGAGCATGACGACGAGGTCGTCGAGCGCCAGGCGGAACGTCGCGCAGCCGAGCCAGTCGAGCGTCGCGTCCAGAGGCGCCGAGCGTAGGCGCGCCCCTAACCTCCGGGTCGTGGACTGGTGGCGCGACGCCGTGCTCTACCAGATCTACCCGCGCTCGTTCGCCGACACGGACGGCGACGGGGTCGGTGACCTGCGGGGCATCACCGAGCACCTCGACTACGTCGCCGGGCTCGGCGTCGACGGCGTGTGGCTCAGCCCGGTCCACCCGTCCCCGAACGCCGACTGGGGCTACGACGTCGCGGACTACGAGGGCGTGCACCCCGACCTCGGCACGCTCGAGGACCTCGACGCGCTCCTCGCCGAGGCCGACCGCCTCCGCCTGCGCGTGCTCCTCGACCTCGTCCCGAACCACACGAGCACCGCCCACCCGTGGTTCGCCGACTCGCGGTCGGGGCGCGACGCCGTGCACCGCGACTGGTACGTCTGGGCCGACCCGAAGCCCGACGGTGGCGCGCCGAACAACTGGGAGAGCAGCTTCCTCGGGCCGGCGTGGCGCCACGACGAGTCGACCGGCCAGTCCTACCTGCACCACTTCCTCGACGAGCAGGCCGACCTGAACTGGTGGAGCGCGGACGTCCGCGACGCGTTCGACCGGATCCTGCGCTTCTGGTTCGACCGGGGCGTCGCCGGGTTCCGCATCGACGTCTGCCACATGATCGTGAAGGACCGGCTGCTGCGCGACAACCCGCCGGCCACGGGCGAGGAGCACTGGATGGACCGCCTCGGCGGGCAGCGCTCGGAGTACAACGCGTGCCGACCCGAGGTCCACGACGTGCTGCGGCGCTGGCGCCGCGTCGGCGACTCGTACGACCCGCCCCGTGTGTTCGTCGGCGAGACCAACATCTTCGACCTCGCCAAGGTCGCGTCCTTCTACGGGGCGAACGACGAGCTGCAGTTGGCGTTCAACTTCCCGTTCCTCTTCGCCGAGTTCGAGGCCGACGCGCTCCGCGACGTCGTCGAGGCGGTCGAGGCCACGCTGCCGTCCCGCGCCACGCCGTGCTGGACGATGAGCAACCACGACGTGTCCCGGTACGTGACGCGGTGGTGCGAGAACGACCCGCAGCGAGCCCGGGCCGCGCTCGTGCTGCTCCTCTCGCTGCGCGGCACGGCGGTCCTCTACTACGGCGACGAGCTGGCGATGCCCGACACCGCGGTGCCAGCCGAAGAGCTGCTCGACGCGGTGAGCCGCAAGTTCCACCCCTTGCTGAACCGCGACGCGGCCCGCACACCGATGCCGTGGCGCGCCGCGCCGGGCGCCGGCTTCACCGACGGGTCCGTCACCCCGTGGCTGCCGATCGGGGACCTCGCCACGGCGACGGTGGCCGACGAGGAGGCGGATGCCGGCTCCCCGCTGCAGCTCACGCGCGGGCTGCTCGCGCTGCGCCGCGAGCTCGCCGACTACCGGGACGGCGCCTACGCGACCGTCGCCGCCCCGACGGGCGTGTGGGCGTGGCAGCGGGGCGAGCGCGTGCTCGTCGCCGTCCACCTTGCCGACGGCGACGCGACGCTGCCCGACGTGGTCGGGCACATCCGGGTCGGCACGGACCGCGGCCGGGACGGCAGCCCGGTCAGCGGCCCGCTGCGCCTCGGCCCCTGGGAGGCCGTGGTCATCGAGCT
>JBPYDT010000176.1:0-5903 GCA_051986275.1 Acidimicrobiia bacterium
TTCCCGGGCGGCAAGCTCGAGGCCGAGCACGACGCGAGCCTGCGCGACGCGGCGCTCCGGGAGGCCTGGGAGGAGATCGGCCTCGAGCCGGCGGCCGTCGAGATCGTCGCCGAGCTCGACCGGATCACCACCGTCGCGTCCCGGTTCGTGCTCAGCCCGTTCGTCGGGCTGCTCGCCGAGTCGCCGTCGCTGCACCCCGACCCTACGGAGGTCGTCCGGGTGTTCGACGTCGCGGTGTCCGAGCTGCTCGACGACGCCGTGTTCCGCGAGGAGCGCTGGGACGTCCCGCCCGACCTCGGGGTGACGCCCGGCCTCGACCGGCCCATCCACTTTTTCGAGCTGGCCGACGAGACCGTGTGGGGCGCGACGGCGCGCATCCTCGCCGGCTTCCTGACCCACCTGACCGCCGGGCGCTGAGCCCGGCGGGTCAGCGGCACCCGGAAACGCGGGCGGTACGATCGGCCCTTCGGCCGCACGGGAACGGGGACCACGTGGAAGTCGAGATCGGGATCGGGAAGACCGGACGACGGGCCTACGGCTTCGACGAGATCGCCGTCGTGCCGAGCCGACGGACCCGCGATCCCGAGGACGTCGACATCTCCTGGGAGATCGACGCCTACTCCTTCGAGCTGCCCCTCATCGCGGCGGCGATGGACGGCGTCGTGTCGCCCCGTACCGCGATCGAGGTCGGGCGCCTCGGTGGGCTCGCGTGCCTGAACCTCGAGGGTCTCTGGACCCGCTACGAGGATCCCGAGCCGCTCTTCGAGGAGATCGCCGAGCTGTCCGCCGAGAAGGCGACGCGGCGGATGCAGGAGATCTACGCCGAGCCGATCGACGAGGAGCTCATCGGTGCCCGCATCCGGGAGATCAAGGCGAGCGGCGTCACCTCGTGCGCGTCGCTCACGCCCCAGCGCGTCGAGCGGTACGCGAAGCACGTCCTCGACGCGGAGCTCGACCTGCTCGTCATCCAGGGCACCGTCGTGTCCGCCGAGCACGTGTCGAAGGACGAGGCCCGTCAGCCGCTGAACCTGAAGAAGTTCATCCGCGAGTTCGAGCTGCCGGTGATCGTCGGGGGCTGCGCCTCGTACTCCACCGCGCTGCACCTCATGCGCACCGGCGCGGTCGGCGTCCTCGTCGGCGTCGGACCGGGCCACGCCTGCACGACCCGCGGCGTGCTCGGCATCGGCGTCCCCCAGGCGACGGCGATCGCCGACGCGGCCGGTGCCCGGATCCGCCACCTCGACGAGACCGGCGTCTACGTGCACGTGATCGCCGACGGGGGCATGCGCACCGGCGGCGACGTGGCGAAGGCCATCGCCTGCGGCGCCGACGCCGTCATGCTCGGGTCGCCCCTCGCCCGGGCCGAGGAGGCCCCCGGCCGCGGCTACCACTGGGGCATGGCCACCTTCCATCCGACGCTGCCCCGCGGCGCGCGGGTGCAGGCCGGGCAGCACGCGTCGCTCGCCGAGATTCTCGTCGGGCCGGCGCACGACAACGACGGCACCCTCAACATCTTCGGCGCCCTCCGCACCTCGATGGCGACCACGGGCTACGAGACGCTGAAGGAGTTCCAGAAGGCCGAGCTGATGGTCGCCCCCGCGCTGAAGACCGAGGGCAAGGTGCTCCAGCGCGAGCAGCACATCGGCATGGGTCGCTGACCCGAGGCGTTGGCCCCCGACCACGACACCGTCCTCGTCGTTGACTTCGGGGCGCAGTACGCGCAGCTGATCGCGCGGCGGGTCCGCGAGGCCCGCGTCTACTCCGAGATCGTGCCGCGCACGATCTCCGCGACCGAGCTCGTGGCGCGTCGGCCGCGGGGGATCATCTTCTCGGGTGGCCCGGCGTCGGTGCACGTCGACGGCTCGCCCGGGATCGACGCCGCGGTGTACGGCACCGACGTCCCGATCCTCGGGATCTGCTACGGCGCACAGCTCCTGGCGCGCGATTGCGGCGGCATGGTCCGCGAGACGGGCGGCGGCGAGTACGGCCGCACGCCGCTCACCCGCACCGACGCCGGCTCGGTCCTGCTGGCCGACACACCGGCCGAGCAGACGGTGTGGATGAGCCACGGTGACGCCATCGCGCGCGCGCCCACGGGCACCGTCGTCACCGCGACGAGCCCGGGCGCGACGATCGCCGCGTTCGAGGACCGCGACCGCGGCCGCTACGGCGTCCAGTACCACCCCGAGGTCGTCCACACCGACCGAGGCACCGAGCTGTTGCGGGCCTTCCTCTTCGACGTGTGCGGGTGCCGTCCCACGTGGACGCACACGTCGATCATCGACGAGGCCGTCGCCCAGATCCGCGCCCAGGTCGGGGACGCGCGGGTGGTCTGCGGGCTCTCAGGCGGCGTCGACTCGGCGGTGGCCGCCGCGCTGGTGCACAAGGCGGTCGGCGACCAGCTCACCTGCGTGTTCGTCGACACCGGGCTGCTGCGCCTCGGCGAGGCCGAGCAGGTCGAGGAGACGTTCCGCCGCCAGTTCCAGGTCGACCTCGTGCACGTGAAGGCCGCCGACCGCTTCATCGACGCGCTGCGGGACGTCACCGATCCTGAACAGAAGCGCAAGCTCATTGGCGAGACGTTCATCCGGGTGTTCGAGGAGGTCGCGGCCGACCTGGCCGACGCGCCGTTCCTCGTGCAGGGCACCCTCTACCCCGACATCGTCGAGTCCGGTGGCAGCGACAACGCGACGATCAAGTCGCACCACAACGTCGGCGGGCTGCCCGACGACATGCGCTTCGACCTCGTCGAGCCGCTGCGCAGCCTGTTCAAGGACGAGGTCCGCGCCATCGGCGAGGAGCTCGGGCTGCCCGAGGACATCGTGTGGCGCCAGCCGTTCCCGGGCCCGGGACTCGCGGTGCGGATCATCGGCGCCGTCACCCGTGAGCGCCTCGACACGCTGCGGCGCGCCGACCACGTCGTCGCTGAGGAGGTGCGGCGGGCCGGCTTGTATCGTGATCTCTGGCAAAGCTTCGCGGTGCTGCCGGCCGTGCGCACCGTGGGCGTGATGGGCGACGGCCGCACCTACGAGTACCCAGTCGTGGTGCGGGCGGTGACCTCGGAGGACGCGATGACCGCCGACTGGGCACGGCTGCCCTACGACGTGCTCGAGCGGATCGCGTCGCGGATCATCAACGAGGTGCCGGGCGTGAACCGCGTCGCCTACGACATCACGAGCAAGCCGCCCGGCACGATCGAGTGGGAGTGACCATGGACCGCAATGCCCTCGAAGCGACCGCCCGCGCCCTCGTCGCGCCCGGCAAGGGGATCCTCGCCGCCGACGAGAGCACCGGCACGATCAAGAAGCGCTTCGACAAGATCAACGTCGAGTCGACCGAGGCGAACCGCCGCGCCTACCGCGACCTGCTCTTCACCGCCGACGGGATCGGCGACTACATCAGCGGCGTGATCCTCTTCGACGAGACGATCCGCCAGGCCTCCCTCGACGGCGACATCCCGTTCCCGAAGGTGCTCGAGAGCCAGGGGGTCATCCCCGGGATCAAGGTCGACACCGGCGCGAAGCCGCTCGCGCTGGCCGCCGAGGGCGAGACGGTGACCGAGGGCCTCGACGGGCTCCGGGATCGTCTCGCCGAGTACCGGGGCCTCGGGGCCCGCTTCGCCAAGTGGCGCGCGACGTACACGATCACCGACGAGCTGCCGTCGCGCTACGCGATCGACGTGAACGCCGACGCGCTCGCCCGCTACGCCGCGCTGTGCCAGGAGGCGGGGATCGTGCCGATCGTCGAGCCCGAGGTGCTCATGGAGGGCGACCACACCCTCGAGCGCTCGGCCGTCGTGACCTCGGCGACCCTCGAGGCGCTCTACGCCGCGCTGTTCGCGCAGCGCGTCCACCTGCCCGGCACGCTGCTGAAGCCCAACATGGTGCTGTCGGGGTACGACCACCGGCCGACTGCGTCGGTCCAGGAGGTGGCCGACGCGACCGTGGCGTGCTTCCGGGCGCACGTCCCCGCCGCCGTGCCGGGCGTCGTGTTCCTGTCCGGCGGGCAGAGCGACGAGGACGCGACGGCGCACCTCAACGCGATGAACCGCTCGGGCCCCCACCCGTGGGAGCTCAGCTTCTCGTACGGGCGCGCCCTCCAGGCGGCGGCGCAGCAGGCGTGGCGGGGCGACGCGGCGAACCGCGACGCCGCCCAGCGGGCGTTCCTGCAACGGGGCCGGCTCAACAGCCTGGCCCGCAGCGGCGACTACTCGAGCGACATGGAGCGCGCCGCGTAGGACCCGGCCGGATCCGATCGGCGGAACCAGGTGCGAGCGCTGGTCCAACGGGTCCGCGAGGCGCGGGTCCTCGTCGGCGACGAGGTCCTCGGCGAGATCGGGGCCGGGCTGGTCGTGCTCGTCGGTGTCACGCACGACGACGACGAGGCGACGGCGCGCCGCCTGGCAGAGAAGGTGTGGCACCTGCGCGTCTTCGCGGACGACGACGGCACGATGAACCGCTCCCTCGCCGAGACGAGCCGGGCCGCCCTCGTCGTGAGCCAGTTCACCCTCTACGCCGACACCCGGCGGGGACGGCGCCCGGCGTGGGGCGCGGCGGCGCCGGCCGAGGTCGCCGAGCCCCTCGTCGACGCGTTCTGCGCCGCGTTGGCCGAGCTCGGCGCGACGGTCGCCACGGGCCGCTTCGGCGCCGACATGGCGGTCGAGCTCGTGAACGAGGGCCCGGTGACGCTCCTCCTCGAAACCTGACCGAAACCTCGCTTCATCGTTCCCTGACGAGGACCTCAGCGTTCCTTCAGGGCGGCGGGCGCAGGATCGCGCCATGGAGACGCGCTTCGGCGAAGAGCAGGTCAGCACGGCGAACGACACCTGGGTCGTCGACTCCCTGCGGCGCCGGTTCCGGCGCATCCCGCGCGGGACCGACCCGGCCGACCCTCGCCTGCCCGCCCGCTGGCTTCCGTACTACCGCGCGTGGCGCGACCCGCGCACGGGTGCGCTGACCCTGACGCTGGACCGCGCCGAGACGCATCGGCTGCGCATCACGCCGACCTGATCGGGGGCCGTGAGGCCCGCCAGTACGATGGCGCCGCGATGCCCGAAGCCTCCGACGCGCCGCCCCGGCCGGGTGGCCGGGAGGAGCACGTCGAGTCCCTGCTCGCCGACCTCAACCCGGTGCAGCGCGAGGCGACCACCGCCGACGACGGGCCGCTGCTCATCGTCGCCGGCGCCGGGTCGGGCAAGACCCGGGTCCTCACGCACCGCATCGCCTACCTCATCGCCACCCGACGCGTCTCCCCGTTCGGGCTCCTCGCCATCACCTTCACCAACAAGGCCGCGGGCGAGATGAAGGAGCGGGTCGCGACCCTCGTCGGCGACGTCGCCCACCGGATGTGGGTCTCGACCTTCCACTCGGCGTGCGCCCGCATCCTGCGCCGCGAGGCGGCCCGGGTCGGCCTGCGCTCGTCGTTCAGCATCTACGACCAGTCCGACGCGGTCCGCCTCACCGACTACGTGCGGCGGGACCTGAACCTGGACCCGAAGCGCTACCCGCCCCGCCAGCTCCACGGCCGGATCTCGGCGTTCAAGAACGAGCTCCTCACCCCCGACGAGGTCAGTGACGCCGCGGTCACGCCCCCCGAGCGCCGCTACGCCGACGTGTACCGCGAGTACCAGCGGCGCCTCCTCGAGGCCTCCGCCGTCGACTTCGACGACCTGCTCCTGCTGGCCGTCCGCCTCTTCCGCGAGCACGAGGACGCGCTCGCCCGCTGGCGGCACCGTTTCGCCCACGTGCTCGTCGACGAGTTCCAGGACACCAACGTCGCCCAGTGGGAGCTCGTGCACCTCCTGACCGCCGAGCACCGCAACGTCATGGTCGTCGGGGACGCGGACCAGGCGGTGTACGGGTTCCGGGGGGCGGACTACCGCAACATCATGCGCTTCGAGGAGG
>JBPYDT010000177.1:0-4535 GCA_051986275.1 Acidimicrobiia bacterium
AGCGGCTCGGCCGCGCCGGGGCACGTCGTCCACGGCCACCGGATCGAGCGGGCCTCCACGGACTCGACCCGCTCCCCGTCGTGGTGCAGGTCGACCTGGAAGTAGTGGAAGTCGTCCTCCAGGCCGCCGACGACGAGGCGCGGGTCCCGCACGACGACGCGGATGCGCCGCCGGAACGAGCCGGTGCGGTACGGGCCGCTCATACGCTGCGCGTCCGGCCACCCGGGTAGTTCCCGCCGCCGAAGCGGGCGTCGAGCGCGTCGTAGTCGACGAGGAACCCGGCGCGGGGGAGCGCCTCGACGAACTCGACCGTCCGCGGCTTCTTGTACGGGGCGATCGCCGCCCGGCAGTGCTCGATCAGTTCGTCGCCGCTGGCGCGCGCGCCGTCGCGCAGGACGACGATGGCCTTCACGCTCTGCACCCACGTGTCGTCGGGGACGCCGATCACCGCACACTCGGCCACCGCAGGGTGGCTCGCCACGCAGCGCTCGACCTCGGCCGGGTAGATGTTCTCGGCGGCCGACTTGATCATGCGCGTCTTCGGCCCGATGAACGTGATCGACCCGTCAGTCTCACGGCGCCCGAGGTCGCGGGTGTGGTGCCAGCCTCCCCGCTGGCGGCGCGCGTTCTCCTCGGGTCGGTTCCAGTAGCCCGACATGACGGTGGGGCCGCGCACCACGAGCTCGCCCACCTCACCTGGTGGGAGCTCGTGATCGTCCTCGTCGAACACCGCGACCTGTGCGAGCGGGGACGAGCGACCGTGGGTCCCGGCCGCGTCGAGGCCGAGGCAGCTGTAAGTGATCATCCCCATCACCTCGGTCTGGCCGTACCCGCCCGGGCGGCGCGCCCACGGGCTCGTATCCGGGCTCGTCACCGCGTCCCACAAGGGGCGACCGGGGGCCGACCGGAGGCTCGACAGGTCGTAGCCGCCCTGGGCGCGCGCCTCGAGCACCTGGTCCACCGTCGGGCCCACCAGAAACGCGCCGGTGCACCGCTCGGCGTCGATGATCCGGCACAGCAGCTCGGGGTCGACGCGTCGAACGAACACGTTCGTCCCGCCCGCGACGAGCGTGGCGAAGGTGTGCATGAGCGTGCCCAGGTGAAACAGCGGGCCGCTGTTCAGGTAGACGTCGTCGGCCGTCGTCCCCGTGTAGTGCCCGTACACCAGGCCCTGGCTGATGCACGCCGTGTGGCTGAGCATCGCCCCGTTGGGGCGGCCCTCGAAGGCCGCGGTGTAGATGATGAGCACGGGCGACGAGGGGTCGACGGGTCTCCCGCCGTCGCGTTCGGCGTGGGGCGCGAGCCAGGCCTCGTAGGCGTCGGGGTCGGCGTCGTGCTGCACCCACTGCGCCGCGCCGCTCGCGAGGGCGCGGGCGGCGCGCACGCCATCGCCGATCTCCTCGTCCTGCCAGACGACGACGCGGGGGTCGAGGTCGTCGAGGACGAACGCCAGCTCCTCGGGACGCTGGCGCCAGTTGGCCGGGCAGAAGAGGGCACCGAGCCTGGCCGCCGCCAGCAGGCCCTCCAGCAGCCGGTACGAGTTCTGGCCGAGCCAGAGCACGCGCTCGCCCGCGGTCACGCCGTCGGCGGCGAGGGCGGCGGCGAGCCGGTTCACCCGGGCGTCGAGCACGGGGTAGGGGAGGCGCGTCTCGCCGTCGACCGTGGCGAGCGTGTGCGGCCGGCTGCGGGCGTGCTCCCGCAGCACGTCACCCAGCGTCAACGTGTGGAGGGGATCCACCCCGTCAGCCGTCCAGCGAGTCGCGGTACGCCATCGGGAGGAGCTCGATCAGCTGGCCCTCGGGATCGCGCACGAAGACGCCGAAGCCGATGTTGGTGTCCTCGAGCACCTCGCCGCCGTGCGCCGCCACGGCCGCGCAGGTCTCGGTGAGGTCATCGACCGAGAGCGAGAGATGCGTCAGGCCCACTTCGTTCATGGCGCGCTGCTTCGCCGGACCCGGCCGAGCCCCTTCGCCGGCGAAGTACAGGAGCTCGAGCACGAGGCCGTCACGGCGCAGGTAGCACGCCGTCATGTCGATCGGCGGGGTCAGGCGCAGCAGCTGGTCCGACGGCGAGTCACCCGGCCTGATCTCCCGCCAGAACTCGAAACCAAGCACGTCCTCGTAGAACGCTCGGGTTCGTGGCAGATCGGTGACGCAGTGTCCGAGGTGGTTGACGATGGCCGCCATGGCCGCATGTTCGCGCAGAGCGAGCGGGGCGCGATCCGGCGGGGGTTACGAGGGCGGACGGACGTTGATGACGAGCGTGAAGATGGCGGTGAGCACGTCCGCACCGGTCTTCTGGTTCTTCCAGCGAGTCTCGGTCACGTAGAACTCGAGCTTGCCGCCGTTCGATCGCTCCTTCTCGTACACGTCGGTGATGACGGTCTGGCCCTCGAGCACGTCGCCCACGTGCGGCCACGAGTGGTACTCGAAGGCCTGCTCGCCGTGGAGGATCGCCCGCCCCGGGCCGCGCAGCTTCTCGATCGGCAGCCCGGCCGCGCCGCCGGTGCCGAGCGAGCCCCAGTACGACATGACGAACGGGAACGTCGGCGGGACCGGCGCGGCCTCGTCCTGGTAGACCTTGTCGGGGTCGCCCAGCGCCTCGGCGAAGACCCGCACGGGTCCGCGCTCGATCACGACGGTCTGGGTTCCGCCGGTCTGGCCTTTCAGCTCGGTCAGGGCCACGCCACGCTCCTTCGGTCGGCGCCGGACGTTACCGGAGCCAGTCCTCGCCTTGCGCGGCGAGCCGGTCGCGGAAGGCCTCGGGTACAGGGTCGACGTCGGTGCCGAGGAGGGCGTGCTCGCAGCGGGCGCCGTACGCGGTGGAGTAGACGAACGCCGCTCGCGCGACACGCCACTCTCGGTCGTCGAACGGGCGACCCCGCACTCGCTCGTAGTCCTCGACGAACGCTGTCGCCTCGTCGACGGTCGGCACGTGCGCGACCGGCTGGGACCAGTCGATCGTGTACGCGTGCGCGACCTGCCCGACGGCGACGGCCTCGTGGTCGACGCAGAGGCTGTCCCAGTCGAACACGGCCACGAGCTCCTCGCCGTCGACCCGCAGGTGCTCCACCCTGAAGTCGACGTGGGTCAGCACGGGCGGCCCGGCGCCGTCACGAGCGACGACCGCGGCAGCGCGCGCCGCGAGGTCCTCGATCCAGTCGGCGCCGGCCTGCGTGGCCTCGAAGTCGAACACGGGGCTGTGGACGCGAGGGAAGACGCGGTCCTGACCGCGCGGCACGACGAGCCGCGTCAGCGCAGGCTCGGCCGTGAACTGACGGGTGAGCTCGAACAGCCGGTGGAGGTTCGCGGCCAGCACGCGCCGCATCGCGGGCTGTGTCGCGTCGGGGACGAGTCCGGCGTGGAGCGTCGACTCGACGACCGCGACCCCTGCCCCGAGGCGTGCCGGCCCCGCCAGGGGCATGGGTGCGGGGAAGCCGTGCTCGTACAGGTGCCGCTGCACCCGCTGCACCGCGGCGAGCACGGGCGCGCCAGTGATCGGTTGGTGCACCTTGAGGACGACGGCCCGCCCGTCGTCGAGGTCGGCACCGAGCACGCACCCCGTGCTCGCGACGTAAAACCGGGGCGCGGCGATCCCGGCGCCGATCTCCCGCCGGAGGAACTCGTCAGCGAGCGCAGCCATCGCCGACGCGTCGGCCGTGCCGAAGCAGGCGTGCTCCACCGGCGCCGCCGGGTAGTCGTCGAGGGTGTGCTGGATCGTCGCGGCCGTGGCCGCGAGGGGTGGCGAGGTCGTGCTCAGGACGATGCCGTCGGGACCTTGAGCTCGTGCTTGAGCACCTTGCCGGTGGCGTTGCGGGGCAACTCGTCGACGAAGACGAGCTGGCGGGGCCGCTTGTAGTCCGCAAGCCGCTCGGCGACGAACGTCGTGAGGCGCTCGGCGTCGAGGTCGCTGCCCGGGCGGCGGACGACCCACGCCGCCACGTCCTCGCCGAGCACAGGATGGGGCACCCCGGTGACGGCCGCCTCCTGGACGTCGGGGTGCTCGAGCAGCACCGCCTCGACGTCCGTGGCGTAGATGTTGTTGCCGCCCCGGATGATCATGTCCTTCTTGCGGCCGCAGATATAGAGGTAGCCGTCCTCGTCGAGGTAAGCGAGGTCCCCGCTGCGCAGCCAGCCGTCGCCGGTCCACGTGGCCCCGGTGGCCTCATCATTCTTGTAGTACTCGCGCTGCTTACCGGCCATGCGGAGCCAGAGCTCGCCGACCACCCGGGACGCCGTCTCCTCGCCGTCGTCGTCGACGATCTTGATCTCCATCGGCCCGACCGGCTTGCCCACCGACCCGATCCGGTTCTTGATCTCCTCCTTCGGCATCACGATGTAGGCCGGGCCGGCCTCGGTCATGCCGTAGGAGTTCCCGACCGTCGCGTCGGGCAGCCGCTCGATGAGCGCGAGCTGCGTCTGCGGGGCGAGGGGCGCGCTCCCGATCGAGACCTGCTGGAGGCTCGAGAGGTCGCGGCGCTCGAAGTCGGGGTGGGCGACGATCAGCTCGGCGAACGCCGGGACGAGCATGCACCA
>JBPYDT010000178.1:0-10513 GCA_051986275.1 Acidimicrobiia bacterium
CGCGGCAGCCTCGTGATAGCGGCGAATGAAGTCGTTGTTCATCGGGTTGCCTCCCGAGGGAAGAAAGGAAGGGACAGGGGCTCGTCGGCGGGGCGGAAGGCGACGTTGATCACGTAGCGCCACCGCCCGTGCTCGCGGCGCATCACCTCGAGCGTCGAGCCCCGCACGGTCACGGGCACCCCCTCAAAGGGGTCGTGGCCGTCGCACAGCGTGAAGCGCGCGCCGCCTCCGGCGAGTTCGCCGTGCTGCACGCCGACCCAGGGCTCGGCGTGCAGCGTCCCGTCGAGCGCGAGCAGCCACGCGACGGACCGCGTGATGGCCGACGCGCCGCAGACGGGCGGCGCGCCTGGCACCGCGGCGACGAGCGCGTCGGGCTCGCAGAGGGCGACGAGACGGCCAAGATCACGGGCCGCCACCGCGTCGACCCAGCGCTCATGGAGCTCCGCTGGTGTCGTGGGGTTCATGGGCACGCTCCCGGGTTCATGGCGGCGACGCCGGTCCCGTGGTCGCGGGACCGACGTCGGACGCCACAACGCGTCAGCTGGGCAGCTCGGCGACCGTGCCGATCTCGACGCCTCCGCCCGAGCGCAGCACCGGGCAGCCACCGGCGAGCGCCGTCGCCGCGTCGAGGTCGTCGGCCTTGATGAACGAGAAGCCGCCGAGCTCGGTGCCGGAGCCCGTCGTGCCGACGGTGGTGCGCTCGAACACGGGGTTGCCGATGTTCTCCACGCTGTCTCCCATGCTCTTGAACCACTCCTGCCAGGCCGCCGTCTGGTCGGCGTCGGCGGGCGCGTAGCCCGTCGGTGAGCGGTAGGTGAACACGTAGGTGGGCATGTGCTGGTCCTCCTGGTTTGGCCGGCCGGCGGCCGGCACTACCCAGAAGACGAACGCGCGCGCCCGAGATGGACACCGTCGCGGATCGGATCGGGCACCGCGAGGCCGCGCCCGTCGTGGCGTGCTGCGGTGCGTCGCGGCGCCCGGCGGGCGCGCCACAGGAGCGCGACGGCGGCCGACGTGAGGCGCGCGACGTCGCCCACGACTGCCCATGTCGACGTGAGCGTTGGCGTCCTCTCGGCGCGCACGTTGCGGCGCTCCACGGTCATGCCGGTCCTCCTGGTCGCCGCTGCTCGTCCCTCCTCAAGAGGACGAACGAGCGTCGGCCAGATGGACCGCCGCGGCCGGCTACGAGGCGGACGTGTGCGCGAGCCGTTGCTGAAGGAAGCGCCGCTCGGCGTCCGTCGGTGCGAGCTCGAGCGCCTGCTGGTACGCCGCGGCGGCTTCGTCGTCACGGCCGAGCCGGCGCAGCAGATCGGCCCGAGTGGCCGGCAGGAGGTGATAGTCCGCGAGCTCGCCGCGGCGGGCCAGCTCGTCGACGATGGCGAGCCCCGCCGCCGGACCGTCCGCGAAGGCGACGGCGACGGCACGGTTGAGCGTCACGACGGGCGAGGCCACCAGATGGTCGAGTCGCGCGTAGAGCAGCGCGACCTCGGCCCAGTCCGTGTCACCCGCCTGTCGGGCCGTCGTGTGGCACGCCGCGATCGCCGCCTGCAGCTGGTAGGGGCCCGGGCGGCCGAGGCGGAGCGCCCGGTCGAGGATCGTGGTGCCCTCGTCGATCGTCGGGGGGTCCCACCGGCTCCGGTCCTGTTCGTCGAGGGGGACGATGTCCCCCGCGGCGTCGAGTCGAGCGGGGCGCCGGGCGTCGTGAAACAGCATCAGGCTCAGCAGGCCGAGCGCCTCGGGCTCGTCGGGCATGAGGTCGGCGAGGAGCCGGGCGAGACGGATCGCTTCGGCGGAGAGGTCGGGGCGGAGAAGGTCGGCGCCCGCGCTCGCGCTGTACCCCTCGTTGAACAGCCCGTAGAGGACCGCCAGGACGGCAGTGGTGCGATCGACCAGCTGGTGGGCCGGCGGAACCCGATACGGGATGCCGGCGTCACGGATCTTGCGCTTGGCGCGCACGAGACGCTTCGCCATCGTGTCCGTCGTGACCAGGAAGGCCCGCGCGATCTCCGACGTCGTGAGTCCCGCGAGGGTGCGCAGCGTGAGCGCGACCTGGGCTTCGAGGGGCAGCGCGGGATGACAGCAGGTGAAGATGAGGCGCAACCGGTCGTCGGCGATCCCGGCGTCGTTCACCTCCGGTCCGGCGTCCTCGCCCCGGGCGAACATCGCGATCGCCGCTTCCTTCAGCTTCGCTTCCCCGACACTGGACCGTCGCAGCCGATCCACGGCGCGGTTGCGGGCCGTCGTCTTCAGCCAGCCGGCGGGGCTGCGCGGGACGCCGTCTCGAGCCCAGGCGGTCACGGCGGTGGCGAACGCCTCTTGGGCGCACTCCTCGGCCAGGTCCCAGTCACCCGTGACCCGGATCAGGTAGGCGACCACGCCACCCCACTCGGCCCGGAAGGCGTCGTCGACGGCGGCGGTGGCGGCGGTCATGGCTCCCAGATCGGGCGGACCTCGACGGTGCCCCACTGGGCGGACGGGATCTTCGACGCCACCTCGATCGCCTCGTCCAGGTCCCGGCAGTCCACGACGAAGAAGCCGGCGATCTGCTCCTTCGTCTCGGCGAAGGGGCCGTCCGCGATGACGAGGTCCCCGTCTCGCACCTGCACCGTGGTGGACGAGTTCGTGGGCTTGAGCCGCTGCATGTCGACGATGACGCCCCGAGCGCTCATCTCGTCGATGTACTCCTCGTACGCCGCGACCCGGGCGGGTTCGGTCCCGCTGATCACCCGCTCGTCCTGGCAGATCAACAAGGCGTAGCGCATCGGTCCTCCGCTTCCTCGAGCCGACGAGCGGCTCCTAGAGAGATGACGAACGACGAGTGGCCCGATGGACATCGGCGGCAGACCAGGCGGTCCTCCGCTGGCCCGGTCCCTCCGAGCCGCCACGGCCGCCCGCGGGCTGGGCTGGCCCACCGGTTGAGTACCCCCTACTCAAGCCCTCGCCGGGCCCCCCTGCCATGCTCGGCTCGACGGGCAGAGAGGGAGACGCACATGCAGCGCTCGCTGGCGAGATCCATCGGCAGCCTCATCGGCATCGGCGGCGTCGCGTTCAGCATCACGCTGTTGTCGCAGTCGATGCGGTCCGTGCTGGCGGTCGGCGGCACCTGCGCCTCGGGCGGGCCCTACGCGATCTCGCGGCCCTGCCCGACCGGGGTGGCCGGCGCGTTCCCGCTCGCCATCTTCGGCGGGCTGATCTTCCTCGGGCTCTACGTCTTCTGCGCCAGCGACAAGGGACGCACCGTCGCCATCCTGGCCTGGCCGGCGCTCTTCCTGACCCTGGGTTGGAACTTCATCGACTACGGCCTCAAGGGCAACTCGAGCGGCGGCGCGGGCTTCCTCATTCCCGGCGTGCTCTTCGTGATCATGGGCGTCGTCCCGCTCTTCTGGACCGTCCCGACCATGGTGAGCGCCTTCCTCGGGACCGACGAGCGGGACGCGCCGAGCGCCTCGACCTATGGCCCCTTCGTCGGGGCGTCGGGCAGCGGGCTGGTGAACCTCGGGGGCTCGACCGCGCCCACGTGGGGCACCACCACGCCGTCGTCACCGACGAGCGCGCCGAGGTACTCGACGCCGACGACCGTGCCGAGCGCGACGTCGGCGCGCGTGTCGCCCGCGCCGACGTCGACCGCGACGAGCGCCGGCACCGGCGACCTCTCGACCGAGCTCGAGCGGCTCGCGTCGCTGCACCGCCGCGGCGAGCTCACCGACGCCGAGTACGAATCCGCGAAGCAGCAGGCGCTGCACGGAGGCACGTCATGACCAACCGGATTCTCATCGTCGCGGCGCACCTCGCGTTCGTCCTGCTGGGCATCTGGGGCGGCTTCCAGGTCTTCGACCTCATCGCCAAGTGACCGGCGCGCCGCGGGGCGCGCCTGCTCGGCGACGACGCTGACGTGTCCCCGCGCCAGCTCGTCGTCGACGGCATGAACGTCATCGGGTCGAAGCCCGACGGCTGGTGGCGAGACCGCGACGGCGCGGCGCGGCGCCTGGCCGACGCGCTCGGCGCCGTCGCGACGCCGGAGACGGCCGTGACGCTCGTCCTCGACGGCCGGCCGATCGCGGGCATGCCCGAGGGCCGTCAGCCGAGCGGGGTGCACGTCCTCTACGCCGGGCCGGGCCGCAACGCGGGCGACGACCGCCTCGTCGAGTTCCTCGAGTCGCTGTCCCGTCCGGACGCGTCGCTCGTCGTCACCTCCGACCGCGCGCTCGTGGCGCGCGTCACGGCCCTCGGCGCGTCGGTGGAAGGCGCGGCGGCGCTGCGCCGCCGGCTCGACTTCTAGCGCGGGCGGCCGAACCGGGGCGCGAGACTGCGCCCGGCGGCGCCGCCGAGCGCCACGAGGAGCCTCGATGTCGTACATCCGAGTCGACCGGCCGCGACCTCACGTCGCGCTGATCACGCTGAGCCGCCCGGAGCGGATGAACGCCATGGCCTTCGACGTCATGGTCCCGTTGCGCGAGCAGCTCGAGGCGACGAGCGTCGACAACGACTGCCGGGTCGTGGTGATCACCGGGGCGGGCCACGGGTTCTGCTCCGGCGCCGACCTGGTCGGAGCGGGCGCGCCGCCCCACATCGACGGGCTGCAGCGCACGGGGATCGCCCGCCGGGCGCTCAAGGCGCTCGACGACGTGATCCTCGCGATCCGGGCGATGCACCAGCCGGTGATCGCCGCGGTGAACGGCGCGGCCATCGGTGGCGGCTTCTGCCTCGCCGCCGCCGCCGATCTCCGGCTCGCCGCGGAGAGCGCCTACTTCCGCGCCGCCGGCATCAACAACGGCCTCACGTCGACCGAGCTCGGGATCAGCTACCTCCTGCCCCGCCAGATCGGCTTCTCCCGGGCGTTTGACATCCTCCTCACGGGACGTGACGTCTCCGCCGGCGAGGCCGAGCGCATCGGCTTCGTGTCCGCGTTGACGCCCGAATCGGAGCTCCTCGAGCGCTGCTACGAGGTGGCCGCCGGCATGATCCAGTTCAGCCACGTCGGCGTCGAGCTCACCAAGCAGCTGCTCTGGTCGAGCTACGAGGCCGGCAGCCTGCAGGCCCACATGAACCACGAGGGCAACGCGCAGCTCTACGTGCGCCTTACGACCCGCAACTTCGACGAGAAGATCGCCGCGTGGCGAGAGGGTCGCACGCCGGTCTACACCGACGAGGGCCCTTAGGAGACAGGCGCCGCCTCGAGCCGGTACAGCCGGGCGCAGTTGCGCCAGACGATGTCGTCGCGGACCACCGGGTCGAGCTCGGCCGTCTGCTCGGCGAGGACGCGCTGGGAGTCGGGCCACGTCGCGTCGCTGTGGGGGTGGTCGTTCGCCCACATGAGCCGCTCGTGGTTCAGCAGCCCGGTGACGTGGAACGCGACCCAGTCGTCCTGGAACGTGAGGTAGACGTTCTCGCGGAACGCCTCGCTCGGCGGGCGCGTCATCGACTTGGCGGTGAGCCAGTTGCGGTGGCGGTCGAACGCGTGGTCGGCCCGGTACATCCAGTGGGGCGCCCAGCCGGCGTCGGCCTCGACGCACACGACGTTGAGCCCCGGGTACCGCTCGAACACGCCGCCGAAGATGAGCGTGCCGATGATGTCCTGGCACCCGCGGATGATCCCGAGGAAGCTGTTCATCTTCGGGCCCCGGTAGGGCGGCGCGAGGAGGTTGTCGTTGTTCGTGAGGATGTGGAACGAGAGCGGCAGCTCGAGGTCGGCCGCGGCCTCCCACAGCGGGTCCCAGCGGGGGTCGTCGTAGTCGCCTTCGTCGTGGCAGCCGGCGAAGCCCGGCATCATCACCCCGCGCAGCCCCAGGTCCTTGATGCGGCGCAGGTCCTCGACGCCCTCCTCGACGCTGCGCAGCGCCGTCTGGCCGAGCCCGATGAGCCGGTCGGGCGCATGGCTCTGGAACTCGGCGATCCAGCGGTTGTACGCGTCGAAGCAGGCCTTCTTGTAGTCGACGTCGGGGTGGTTGCAGAGCAGCATCCCGACCGACGGGTAGAGGATCTCGACCGACACGCCGTCTTGGTCCTGCTCGTCGAGGCGGGCCACCGGGTCCCACCCGCCGGGGTGGAGCTCCTCCCACGGGACGTAGTTGTAGGGGTGGATGCTCTCCGCCGGGCGGCCGGCCGCGGCGATCATCCCGTAGGGGATGCGCGCCCGTCCCTGGTCGATCACGATGACCGCGCCCATCTGGTCGTCGGTGTCGGCACGGGGCGCGCGGTCACGAAAGCGCGGGTCGATGTCGAGGTAGCACTCGCCCGGCTCTGTCACGTGTGAATCCGCGGAGATGGTGTAGAGCGTCATCGCGCGACCTCCGTCGACGAACCCTCGTGACGTTAGCGCCGCCCCGTCGCGGGCCGCGCCGGGCTCAGGGCTCGATCGGCGGGTAGTAGTTCTCGGCGCCGATCTTCTTGACGTCCTCGAACCACGAGCTGTCGTACGCGTCGGTGTGGCCCTGGCGCATCGGGTCCTCGAACTCCCACGCCTGGCGCTTGTACGTCCAGTTCGACGGGTACAGGCGGTGCGCCTCGCGCCAGTGCGGGATCGCCGCCTCGTGGTCGCCCATGCGGTGCAGGTGCTGGCCGAGCTCGAAGTGCGCCGCGGCCCGCGCCTCGTCGTCGCCCCGCGGCTCGGACCGCCGCACCACCTCGTCGGGTGCGAGCGCGTACCGGCTCGCCGCGCCGTGCTCGACCCAGTCGATGAGCATCGCCTTGTAGCCCTCGGGGTCGGTCTGGATCTTGCGCGCCTCAGCGAGCATCTCGGCCGCGTCGGGCGGCAGCGTCGAGATGTCGATCGACTTCAGCTGGTCGAGCACCGGGTTCTGCCCGGGGAAGGCGGGCTCGGCGGGGCGCACGATCATCCCGTCCTCGTCGATCCACACGCCGTTCGGGACGTTCACGACCCCGAACCGCTCGTCGAGGAGGTGGCCCTGGTCGAGCAGCGACGGGTGCTCGGCGTGCGCGGCCTCGACGAAGGGCCGGGCCGCCTCCGGGTCGACGTCGAGCGCGACGGTCACGACCTCGAGCCCGCGGGGGTGCAGCTCGCTGCGCAGCTCCTGCCACACGGGCAGGTCGAAGCGGCAGCCTCACCAGGACGCCCACGCGAGCAGCATCACCTTCTGGCCGCGGAGGCTCGCCAGGTCGAAGGCGTGGCCGTCGAAGTCCGGGAGCTCGAGCGGCGGGGCCGTCGCCGTGCTCAAGGCCCGGCCGGTGACCTTCGTCTGGGGCCCGACGGCGACGAGGTCGTGGGCCTCGTCGTGCACGACCGGCATGCCGAGACGGCCCGCGACGACGTCCACGTCGATCGCCCCGTCCAGCGTGGCCTCGGGCGGGAGCGGCACGCAGAGCTCGGCGTGGCACGCGCCCCGGGGGTTGATCGCCCACCCGGTGCCGGCTTCGAACGCGGCCGGGTCCACCGGCCCGTCCAAGAGGATCATCGGCTCCTGCCCTTCGTCGGGGTCGTCACTGGCCCTACGTCGCGACGCGGGCCGCGGCTTGCTCCCGGAACCGCGACGTGCGGTGCACCGGGTCGGGGTCGAGCTTCGGGACCACGTGGTCGCCGAAGAGGCGCAGCGTCTCCTGCGCGTCCGACCAGCTCATGTCGATCGGCATGCCGAAGACGAGCTGGTCGCAGCCGATGCTCTCGTAGCGCCGGCACTGCTCGAGGACCTCGTCCGGGTCGCCGCACAGCAGGTACCCCTCGTTGATGCGCATCTCGATCTCGTCGAGCGTCGGCTCGGGGAACGGGTCCGGCCACACCGGGACCCCCTCCACCTTCGGGAACGTGTCGTGGTAGTAGAAGACGAGGCTCTGCAGGTAGCTGATGCCCATCCGGCACGCCGCCTCGCGGGCGCGTCGGCCGTCCTCCAGGCAGACCAGCCCGTTCGTGATCATCACGTTGTCGTTGACGTAGTCACCGACCGGCTCGGCCTCGTCGATGTGGTCCTTGTAGGCGCGAACCATCGGCTCCATGTCGCGCACCGCGGCCACGTTGAACCCGAGGACGCCGAGGCCCATCCGCGCCGCCTTCTCGTAGGTGGGCGGGTTCCCGGCGGCGACCCACAGCGGGGGGTGCGGCTTCTTCCACGGCTTGGGCAGCACGTTGCGGGTCGGCATCGCCGGGTTCGGGTACGGCACCCGGAACGACGGGCCGTCGTGCTCGTACTCGGTCTCGCGCCACATCTTGGGCAGCTCTCGGATCACCTCGTCCCACGGCGCCTTCGTGAGGTCGGTGCCCGCGATGTCGAAGCCCGTGACCTCGCGGCTGCCCGCGCCGCGACCCGTCCCGAGCTCGAAGCGCCCGTCGGTCAGGTGGTCGAGCATGGCGGCCCGCTCGGCGATGCGCACCGGGTGGTTCACCTGCGGGTTCAGGTTGAAGATCCCCGACCCGAGGTGGATGCGGTCGGTGATGGCGGCGAGGTACCCGAGGTAGGACGCACTGTCGGACAGGTGCGAGTACTCGGTGAGGAAGTGGTGCTCGACGACCCAGCAGTACTTCCAGCGGTGGCGGTCGGCGACGCGAACGAGGTCGGTCTCGTTCATGATCGCCTCGTGCTCGGCGTCCGCGTTGGCCTCGAGGCGGGCCTGCGGGACGTGGGCCTGGATGAAGATCCCGAACTCCATCGCGCCACCTCCGTCGCCGGGTGGGGGCCAGTCTCACACAGGGCCGCCGGGGCTCGTCAGGGCTGGGCCCGGTGCCTGCGGTAGACGAAGAAGACGCGGTGGATCCGGGCGCCGACCGTCTGGGCGTAGGGAGCGATCGGGCCGACCCAGCCGATCTCCGCCTCGCGCCGACCCGTGGCGCGCAGGCGATGCAACGCGCCGACGAGCACGCCGCGGCCCCGACCGCGGCCGATGAGCGACGGGCGGACCGCGACGGGGCCCACCCAGCCGGCGCGAGCGCCGTCCCAGCAGCAGCACGCGACGAGCCCCTCCGCGTCCCGGGCGACCATGAGCCGGTCACGGGCGAGGCAGCGCAGCATCTCCTCGCGCCACATCGGCCAGTGCTGGCTCACCCAGGCGTCGACCTCGTCCGCCTGGTCGGCCGCGGCGACGCTCGCCCCCGGATCCGGCTCGGGCAGCCGCTCGAGGTCGACGACCATGTTGAAGTTGGCCTCGCCGCGGACGTAGCGGCTGTGCTCGAGGAGGCACAGCATCGCCGTCTGGGTCACCTCGACGCCGGGGAAGAGGTAGTCGGGCGCGTCTGCGCCGACCGTGATAGTCGCCGGGTCCCCGAGATCCGCCTCGGCGGCCCGCAGCAGCGCACGACCAAGACCGCGGCCACGCGCCGCCGGGTGGACCACGAGCAGCCGAAGCGCGGCGCCGCCCTCGCGGACGCAGGACGCGACCACACCCTGCTCCGGGTCACCGAGGACCGTGACCGGCCAGCCCGGCGTGAACAGCGACGCGGCGAGATCGTCCGCCGTCGGCGCGTCGTCGAGCCCGACCGCGCACAGCCGCGTGATGGCCGGCAGGTCAGACCGCTGCAGCGTCGGGAACGACGCCGTCACCGCCGCGACGACAGCGGGCCACCGCGGACATACTGAGGCGCGCGCCGCGGCGCGCCACCTATGGTCGCCCGGCGGCCGCGAGGAGCCCATGACCGAACTGCGCTACCGACCGTTCGGGCGCGACACATGGCGGGATCCTTACACGCTGTACCGCTACCTGCTCGAGCACGACCCGGTGCAGCACGTGCCGGACGGCGGCTACTGGGTGCTGAGCCGGTTCGACGACGTGTTCCGCGCCGCGCGCGACACCGCCACGTTCTCCTCGGCGCAAGGGCTCACCTTCCAGAACGAGATCGAGGCCATCGGGCTGCTCCCCAACCTCGTGATGATGGATCCCCCGCAGCACACGGCATACCGGCGCCTCGTCGCGCGCGGGTTCACGCCACGCCAGGTGAGCACGCTCGAGCCGACGCTGCGCCGCTTCGTGCGCGGCTGCGTCGAGCGCCTCGTCGACGAGGGCGGCGGCGACTTCGTGTCGCTGCTCGCCCGGCCGGTCCCGTGCTTTGTCGTCGCGCAATACCTCGGCGTCCCCGCCGCCGACCGGGACCGCTTCGAATCCTGGACCGAGGCACTCGTGCAGGCCGGCGCGGGCGGCCACGAGGGCGGTGCCACGGGCGCGCTCGCCGAGCTGTACCAGTACTTCAGCGACCAGGTCGCGGCGCGGCGCCGCGACCCGGCGGACGACCTCATCTCCGACCTGGCGCGCCTCGACCCGGAGGGGGTGGGTGGCGCGACCGAGGACATCCTCGGGTACGCGTTCGTCATGGTCGCGGGCGGGAACGACACCGCGACCGGCCTCCTGGGGGGCGCCGCCGAGCTGCTCACGCGTCACCCCGACCAGCGGCGCCGCCTGGTCGACGACCCGTCGCGCGTCCCCGACGCCGTCGAGGAGTGCCTGCGCCTGGCGTCGCCCGTGCAGGGCCTGTGCCGCGTCACGACCCGCGACGTGGACGCGAGCGGGGTCGCGCTGCCCACGGGGAGCCGGGTCCTGCTCTGCTACGGGGCCGCGAACCGCGACCCGCGTGAGT
>JBPYDT010000179.1:0-4856 GCA_051986275.1 Acidimicrobiia bacterium
GGGAGCTTCACCGCCCAGCCCTCGTCGTTGCGGTGGCGCAGCGACGCGCCGGCGCGGGTCAGGCGCAGGTCGTCGGTGTCGTAGTAGATCGCGAGGAGCTGCTCGGTGTGCTGGGGCTCGGCGACCACGCCGGCGAGCGGGTCGGACAGCGGCGGCAGCGCGTTCGCCGGCGGGGCGGCGAGCTTGATCTCGCGCTCGACGACGGTCACGCGCGCGGCTGCGCCCGCTCCACGGCTAGCTCTCGCAGCCGCACCTGCGCATCGAACCCGACCAGCGTCTCGACCTTGTTCCAGACGCCGTCCGCGGTGAGCTCCCAGGCCAGGACGTCGTCGGCGAGGCACACGGTGAGCAGCTCGTCGAGGCGGGCTCGGACCGCGGTGGACTCCACGGGGCACAGCGACTCGACGCGACGGTCGAGGTTGCGGGGCATGAGGTCCGCCGACCCGATCAGGTAGGTGGCGCGCGTCGGGTCGGCGCCGAAGCGGTACACGCGGGAGTGCTCGAGGAACGGGCCGACGATCGACCGGACGCGGATCCGATCGGAGAGGCCGGGCTGCTGCGGCCGGAGGCAGCAGATGCCCCGCACGATGAGGTCGACGTCGGTGCCGGCCGCCGACGCGGCGTACAGGTCGTCGATGAGCTCGGGGTCCACGAGGCTGTTCATCTTCATGACGATGCGCCCACCCGTGCCCTTCGCCGCCTCGCCGCGGATCAGGTCTCGCAGCGCCGGCCGGAGGTCCTCGGGGGCGACGAGCAGGCGCCGGTACCGGACCGACCGGCTGTACCCCGTGAGATGGTTGAACAGCTCGGTGAGGTCCGCCCCGAGCGCCGGGTCGGCCGACAGCAGCCCGAGGTCCTCGTAGAGCTTCGCCGTCTGCGCGTTGTAGTTGCCCGTGCCGACGTGGCAGTAGCGACGGACGCCGTCCTCCTCCTGGCGCACGACGAGGAGGATCTTGACGTGCGTCTTCAGCCCGACGAGGCCGTACACGACGTGGACGCCCGCCTCCTCGAGGACGCGGGCGCGCTCGATGTTCGCCTGCTCGTCGAAGCGCGCTTTGAGCTCGACGAGCGCCACGACCTGCTTGCCCTGCCGGGCGGCGTTCACGAGCGCCGTCACGATCGCGCTCTCCGGACCGGCGCCGCGGTAGATCGTCTGCTTGATGGCCAGCACTGCCGGGTCCTCCGCCGCCTGGTCGACGAACGCCTCGACCGACGTCGCGAACGAGTCGTACGGGTGGTGGACGAGGATGTCGCCGCTGCGCAGGAGCCCGAAGAAGTCGGGCGGCTCGTCGCCGACCGGCGCGAGCGTCGCCGGCGTCTGGGGGATCCACGGCTCGTCCTTCAGGTCCGGGCGGTCGAGCGCGTAAATGTCGAACAGGCCGGTCAGGTCGAGCGGGCCGTCGACGCTCACCACCGCGGCGGGCGGGATCTCAAGCTCGCGGCACAGCACGTCCATCACCTCGTCGCTCATCGAGGCGTCCACCTCGAGGCGGACCGTGTGGCCGAACTTCGTGCGCCGGTACAGCACCGACTCGATGGCTTCGAGCAGGTCCTCGTCCTCGTCGTCGAGCTCAAAGTCGGCGTCCCGGGTCACGCGGAACGGGACGTGGTCGAGGATCTCCATCCCCGGGAAGAGCCGGCCGAGGTTCGCCGCGATCACCTGCTCGAGCGGCACGAACCGGCAGCCGTCTCGCAGCGGGACGAAGCGGGGGAGGATCGGCGGGACCTTCACCCGCGCGAAGCGCTGCACGCCGCTCTCGGGGTCCCGGACCCCGACCGCGAGGTTCAGGGAAAGGTTCGAGATGTAGGGGAAGGGGTGCGCCGGGTCGACCGCGAGGGGCGTGAGCACCGGGTACACGAGCTCCTCGAACGTGCGCTGCAGCTCGGCGCGGTCGGGCGCCTCGAGGTCGTCCCAGTCGAGGAACCGGATGCCGGTCTCCTCGAGGCGAGGCCCGACGTCTTTCGTGAAGGTGGTCGTCTGGCGCTCGACGAGCGTGCGCACCTGCTCGCGGACGACCCGGATCGTTTCGAGCGGGTCGAGACCGTCGGGCGAGCGGGGACGCAGCCCGGCCGAGAGCTGCTCCTGGAGCCCCGAGACGCGGACCTCGAAGAACTCGTCGAGGTTCGACGAGAAGATGGCCAGGAACTTCGCCCGCTCCAGCAGCGGCCGGGAGGCGTCCTCGGCGAGGGCCAGCACCCGGGCGTTGAAGTCGAGCCACGAGAGCTCGCGGTTGATGAAGCGGTCGGCGACGCCGTCGTCCCGCGCGCTGGGGGCGGCCGGCCCGCCGGTCGGCTCGGCCATGAGCGCATGCTACCCGGGTGCCCTGAACGCCTACCCGGGCGGCCGCGCGCGCGTGCGGCCGCGCGTCGATCGGAGCCCGCGCCGTCTCGTCAGCGTCGGCCGGAGGTCCCGCCGCTACTGTCAGCCCGGTCGATGCCTGAGGACCACCTCCCCCTGCACCGGGAACTCCTCGAACGGTTCCTGGGGCTCATGCCGCCCACCCCGTTCGGTCGGCTGGTCCGGACCCACATGGTCGCGATGTGCGCCGACGCGTGCATCGCGGCGTCGCTCGCCGGGTCGCTGTTCTTCCAGAAGCCGAGCAGCGGCGCCCGCGGGTCCGTCCTCCTCTACCTGCTGCTCACGATGGCGCCCTTCGCCATCGTCGCGCCCATCATCGGCCCGGCGCTCGACCGGGTGCGGGGCGGGCGGCGCCTCCTCGTCGTCGTCTCGTGCCTCGGACGCGCCGCGCTCGCGCTGATCATGGCGCAGGTCATCACGAAGCCGTCCCCCGAGGGCCTGCTCATCTACCCCTTCGCGTTCGGTGCCCTCGTGCTCTCGAAGGGGTACTCGGTGGCGCGCAGCTCGCTCGTGCCGAGCCTCGTCGACAAGGATTCGTCGCTCGTTCAGGCGAACTCTCGGCTCGCCGTCATCAGCGCGACCGCCGCGGTGGTCGGCGGCGGCCCGGCGCTGCTCGTCCAGCAGGTCTTCGGCGCCGACTGGTCGCTTCGCCTCGCCATGGTCCTCTTCCTCGTTGCCGCCGCGTTCGCGGCGCGTATCCCCCGGGTCCAGCAAACCCGGGCACCGGCCGAGGAGGAGCTGGAGCGCACCGAGCTGCACCAGCCCTCGATCCTCCTCGCCGGGTCGGCGATGGCGATCCTGCGCGGCGCCATCGGCTTCCTCCAGTTCTTCGCCGCGTTCACGTTCAAGAACGACCTCTTCGCGCTCGGCACCGTGGCGACGGCCGCGGGCATCGGCCTGTTCGGGGGGAACCTCATCGCCCCGCGGCTGCGCAAGCACCTGCGGGAGGAGATGATCCTCGCCGGCTCGCTGCTCGTCTGCGCCGTCACGACCCTCTTCGCGGTGCTGCTCCGGGCGACGCTCGGGATCCCGCTCTCGTTCCTCGCCGTGGGGCTCGGCGCCGCCGCCGGCAAGATCGGCTTCGACAGCCTCCTGCAGCGTGACGGGCCGGACGCGGTGCGCGGCCGGGCGTTCGCCCGCTTCGAGACCCGGTTCCAGGGCGCCTGGGTGCTCGGCGCCGCCTTGGGCATCATCCCGGTCGCCACGGCCGCCGGGCTGGGCGCGCTCGGCCTCGTCCTGGGCTTCGGCGGCCTCTCGTACCTCGCGGCGCTGCGCGCCGCGCGCAGCGCGCCCAGCCGCTCGAAGCTGCGCCCCGAGGCCGTCGACCGGGCGCTCGGACGCGTCCGCGAGAACGTCAAGGAGCGCCGCCGCCAGAGCCCCGCCGCCCGCCGCCGGACGGCGGCGCGGCAGCGGCGCGGCGCCAGCGACCATCAGCCGCCGCCGCCACCACCGCCTCGTCCCGCCGACCCACCCCGCGGGGTGTCGTCGACCGGCGAGCCGGTCGCGCCGCCACCGCCGCGGCGCCGGCGGTCGGGCACCGGCGGGCGCTAGCAATCCCCGCGCCGGGCGTCGCCCGGCCGTGCGAGCATCTCCGCCGTGACCGTCACCTTCCGGGTCGTGACCGCTGAGGAGCACCACGCGTTCGGGCGCGCCTGCGCGCTCGGGTTCGGGGAGGACCCGGCGAACAACGAGAATCACGCGCGGTGGTACGCGCTCGACCCCGAGCGCGTCTTCGCGTGCTTCGAGGGCGACGACCTCGTCGCGACGAGCCGCAACTACTCCCTCGAGCTCACCGTGCCAGGCGGCGCCATCCTGCCGGCGGCCGGCGTCAGCGCGGTCACGGTCCGGGCCACGCACCGCCGCCGCGGCCTGCTGCGGCGGATGATGGACGGGTTGCTCGACGACGCGGTCGCGCACGACGAGCCGGTCGCCATGCTCACCGCGAGCGAGGGCTCGATCTACGAGCGCTTCGGCTTCGGGATCTCGACCCGCCACCAGGTCATCGAGCTGCGGAGCCGCGACGTCGAGTTCGCGCGCCCGCGGCCGGCGGGACGCCTCCGCATCCTCGACGACGGCGACGCGGCGAAGGTCGAGCCCGCGCTGTTCGACCGCGTGCGGCGCGGCTACCCAGGCGCGGTGAGCCGACCGGACGCGTGGTGGAGCGACGAGCAGTACGACCCGCGCTTCGGGACGCGAGTCGACGTGGTGTTCGAGAACCCGGACGGGGTCGTCGACGGGTACGTCTGCTACGGCATCCACGAGAGCTTCGACCCCGGGTTCGGCTCCGCGAACCGGCTCACCGTGCGCGACCTGGTCGCGGCCACGCCCGACGCGCACCACGGCCTGTGGCGCTACCTCGGCGAGGTCGACCTCGTCGGCACGATCATGGCTCCCGGCGAGCCGGTCGACCTCGCGCTGCCCTGGTTGCTCGCGAACAACCGCGCGATGCGCGTGAAGGGCAACACGGACGACGTCTGGACGCGGCTGCTCGACGTGC
>JBPYDT010000180.1:0-14548 GCA_051986275.1 Acidimicrobiia bacterium
AGGAGGAAGCGCGGGACGGGGAAGTAGCAGTGCCGCACCAGCCCCTCGCCCGACTCGTCACCCGGGTGGAGGATCTCGATCCGCGTCTTCACGTCGCGGGGCTGCGGCCGGTCCGGGGCCCGGTACCAGAACATCTCCCAAACCTCGTCGCGCGGCGCCTCGAGGTCGACGGAGAACTCGTGCACCTGCATCGCGCGGAGCGTACGACACGCCGCCGGCCCGCCTCAGCCGGTGGATGGTCACTGGCACTCCAAGCGGCGACTTTGAACCCCCTCGCCGCTGCCAGTGAGACCGCGAGGCTCAGACCGGTACGGCGAGCCGATGGTCGCGGGTGAAGAGACGGCGGCGAACACCGAGCGCCACGACGGTCGTCGTGGTGGCGACTGACCCGAGGACGAGATACATCACAGCGGCTTGGACTTGTACTGCGTCGAAGGGGTTCACACCCGCGAGGATGAGGCCGGTCATCGAGCCGGGCAGGGCAATGAGGCCCACGACCTTGGTCGTCTCTATCTGTGGTGTGAGCGCGGTACGCAGGGCGCTCCGGACGTACGGCCGCGAAGCCTCTTCCGCGGGTTGACCGAGAGCGAGGCGAGCTTCAACCTCGCCGCGCTTATCCCGTAGTTCGTCGACGAGCCGGCGTGCCACGAGAACCGTGGCCGCCATCGAGTTGCCAATCATGAGGCCGGCGAGCGGAACGATGGTGCGAACGTTTACCGTGAAGACGCCAAAGCCAAAGAGAACACCGAGAGTCACGACGGCCGACGTCGCGAATGCCGCCAGCGCGAGCGGGAACAGGCCCGGGATGCTCGGAGCACGTCGCGAGACAGTCGCCGACGCGATCACAATCATGAACGCCACCCACAGCCACGCCCAGGCTGACGAAACGCCGGGCTGCAAGAGGATGTCGAGCACCACGCCGATGGCCAGTAGTTGCGCCAACGCTCGGATGGCGGCCCACGCGATGCTTCCCTCGAGCCCGAGTTGACGCCATAACGAAAGGCCAACCGCGATGAAGACCAAGAGCCCTGAGATCGCGAGACCACTCCACCCGATTGAGCTCATTCGTCAATCTCCTTGTCTGCGGCGACAGCCGCCAGGAACTTCTTGACGTCCAGTCCCGCACAGTCGTCAAGGTCCTGGACCGGACCCTGAAAGGCGACACGGCCGGAGATGAGGACCAAGACGTATGCCGCAAGGCGGCGCATCTGCTCCAGGTCGTGCGTCACCCAAAGCACCCGTGTTCCGTTGGACGCCAGGTCGCGCGCGAGGCCTTCAAGGCCGAGGCGCGCCGCAGGGTCGACCGAAGCAGTTACCTCATCGAGAAGGACGACCTCCGGCTCGGTAATCAGCGTCCGCGCCAGACACAGACGCTGTGACTCGCCCCCTGAGAGTTCGGTTGCCGTCCTCGACAGGAGGGAGCGCTCCAGGCCCACCGCGTCAAGCGCGCGGTTTGCTCTGCTCTGGTCAAGGTCGGGCTCAGCGACCTGCAGGTTCTCGAACACTGAACCGGGAAAAGGAGTGGGCCGCTGGAACACCATTCCGACCCGTCGTCGGAGCTGCAGCGGGTCGAGCAGCGCCACATCGTCGCCTCGCAGCGCCACGCGGCCGGACGTCGGCACCTCCAGGCGATTGCAACATCTCAACAGAGTCGACTTCCCCGACCCCGACGGGCCCACTATGACGGTGACCCCGAGGTCGGGCACCGTCCCGGTCGTCGAGGCCAGACGTGGTCGGTCGGTACCCGCGACCGTCACCGCATCGAAGGTGAACAGCGGTACCGAGGCGTCGTCGATGCCCGCATTGTCGCACTGACCTGTGCGTTAACTGCCGAAGCCTCGACCGCGCCTTGATTCTTGGACGGCGCCATGACAGGTCCCGGCCGGTTCGGCGCGAAGCAGCCGGCGGTAGCCTCGCCGGGATGTGCGCCGCGCCGGACCCGGCGTCACCCGCGATCGCCGACTCGCTCCTCGACCTGGTTGGCAACACGCCCCTGGTGCGGCTCCGTCGCGTCGGGCGCGACCTCGCCTGCGACCTCGTGGCCAAGGTGGAGCTGTTCAACCCCGGCGGGAGCGTGAAGGACCGACCTGCGATCGCGATGCTCGACGACGCGGAGCGCCAGGGGCTCCTCCGCCCGGGTGGGACCATCGTCGAGCCGACGTCGGGCAACACCGGGGTCGGGCTCGCGATCGTCGCCGCCCAGCGCGGCTACCGGTGCATCTTCGTGATGTCGGACAAGATGTCCGACGAGAAGGTCGCCCTGCTCCGCGCGTACGGCGCCGAGGTGGTCGTCTGCCCCACGGCGGTGCCCCCGGAGCATCCCGACTCGTACTACTCCGTCGCCGACCGGCTGACGCGCGAGACACCGAACTCGTTCCGGCCGAACCAGTACTACAACCAGGCCAACCCCGCAGAGCACGAACGCTCGACCGGACCGGAGATCTGGCGCCAGACCGCGGGGCGGATCACGCACTTCGTCGCCGGTGTCGGCACGGGCGGCACGATCACCGGCGTGGGGCGGTACCTCAAGGCGCAGAACCCGGCCGTGCAGATCATCGCGGCCGATCCTGAGGGGTCGGTGTTCTCGGGCGGGCACGGGCGGCCGTACCTCGTCGAGGGCGTGGGCGAGGACTTCTGGCCGCCCACCTACGACCCGAGCCTCGTCGACCGCACGGTGATGGTGAGCGACGCCGAGTCGTTCGCCGCGGCGCGGCGCGTGACGCAGGAGGAGGGGCTGCTCGTCGGCGGCTCGTGCGGTACCGCGGTGCACGCCGCGCTCGTCGTGGGTGCTGAGCTCGGGCCGGATGACCTCGTCGTCGTGCTCCTGCCCGACTCGGGGCGCGGCTACCTGTCGAAGGTCTTCAACGACGACTGGATGATGCGCTTCGGCTTCCTCGCCGAGGCCGGGCCCACGGCCGGGGACGTTCTCGACGCGAAGCACGCGGGCAGCCGGTCGATCCCCGACCTCGTGCTCGCCACGCCGGACGAGCCGGCGCGCCTCGCCTTCTCGGTGATGCGCGACCTCGGGATCAGCCAGCTGGTCGTCAGCGTCACGAAGGAGCAGCCGCTCGCGGCGAAGGAGGTTTCGGGCACGCTGAGCGAGCTCGAGCTGATGGACAAGGTGTTCCGGGACCCGTCCGTGCTTGAGCGGCCGGTGGGTGAGGTCATGGAGCCGGCGATGCCGATGATCGGCATCGGCGAGACGGTGAGCGACGTCGTGGACCGCCTCGACACCGCGTCGTCCGTGCTCGTCCTCGACGGCGGCCATCCCGTCGGGATCCTCACGCGCCAGGACGTGCTGCAGTTCCTCGCCTCGCGGGCGGCGGGCTGACGTGGACGAAGGGTTCGAGACCCGCGCGATCCATGCCGGCCAACCGCCTGACCCGTCGTCCGGCGCGGTCGTGCCGCCGATCACACTCGCCACGACCTTCGCCCAGGACGACGTCGGCCAGGCCCGCGGCTACGAGTACTCCCGGGCCGGGAACCCGACCCGCCAGGCGCTTGAGTCGTGCGTCGCGTCGCTGGAGGGCGCCCGTCACGGCCTGGCCTTCGCCAGCGGCATGGCGGCCGAGGACACCGTGCTGCGCGCCCTGCTGCGCCCCGGCGACGGCGTCGTCGTGCCAGCTGACGCCTACGGCGGCACCGTCCGCCTCGTCACGCAGGTGCTCGCCGAGGACGGCATCACGTGCACCGGCACCGACCTCCGCGCGCCCGAGGCCCTCGACGCCGACTGGCCCGACGGCACGAAGGTGGTGTGGGTCGAGACGCCGACGAACCCACGGCTGACCTGCCTCGACATCGCGGCGCTCGCCGCCGTCGCCCACGCGCGCGGGGCGCTCGTCGTCGTCGACAACACGTTCGCCACCCCGTATCTCCAGCAGCCGCTCGCGCTGGACGCCGACGTCGTCGTGCACTCGACGACGAAGTACCTCGGTGGCCACTCCGACGTGCTGGGCGGCGTCGTCGTGCTCGACGACGACGACCTCGCCGAGCGGCTCGCCTTTCGCCAGAAGGCCGTCGGGGCCGTCGCGTCGCCCTTCGACTGCTACCTCGTGCTGCGCGGCGTCAAGACGCTCGCCGTCCGCATGGAGCGGCACTGCACGAGCGCCCGGGCCGTGGCGGCGCTTCTCGAGCAGCACCCGGCCGTCTCGGAGGTGCTCTACCCGGGCTTGCCGGAGCACCCCGGCCACGCCATCGCGTCGAAGCAGATGCGCGACTTCGGCGGGATGGTCAGCTTCGCCGCGGCTGGGGGTGAGGCCGCCGCGCTCCGCATCGTCGCTGGCACCCGGCTGTTCACGCTCGCCGAATCACTCGGGGCGGTCGAGAGTCTGGTCGAGCACCCCGCCCGCATGACGCACGCCTCGGTCGCCGATTCCTCGCACGCCGTCGACCCGGCGCTCGTCCGGCTCTCGGTCGGCCTCGAGACCCTCGACGACCTCCTCGACGACCTGGCAGAGGCGCTCGAGCAGGCCTGACGGCCGCGTCGGCGCGTCAGGCGTGCTGGCCGGCGAGGCGTCGCTGCTTGAACTGGGCCTTGACGTAGTCCCGGTTCATCAGCGCGATGAAGTCGATCGAGATCTCCTTCGGGCACGCCGCCTCGCACTCGCCGTGCATGGTGCAGGAGCCGAACCAGCGCTCCATCTCGTCGACCATGTGGATGACCCGCTCCCACCGCTCGGGCTGGCCTTGGGGGAGCAGGTTGAGATGCTGCAGCTTCGCCGCCGTGAAGAGCTGCGCCGCGCCGTTCGGGCACGCCGCCACGCACGCGCCGCAGCCAATGCAGGCCGCGGCGTCCATGGCCGCGTCGCTGACCGCCTTCGGGACGGGCGTGAGGTTGGCTTCGGGCGCGCCGCCGGTGGCCACGGTGATGTAGCCCCCGGCCTCGATGATCCGGTCGAACGCCGTCCGGTCGACGCAGAGGTCCCGGATGATCGGAAAGGCCGCGGCCCGCCACGGCTCGACCGCGATGTGCGCGCCGTCCGCGAACTTGCGGAGGTGCAGCTGACACGTCGCGGTGCCCCGCTCCGGGCCGTGCGCGCGGCCGTTGATCATCATGGCGCACGACCCGCAGATCCCCTCCCGGCAGTCGTGGTCGAACGCGATCGGCTCGTTGCCTTCCGAGATGAGCGACTCGTTCAGCACGTCGAACATCTCGAGGAACGACATGTCGGGGCTCAGGTCGTCGAGCTCGTGCGTCTCGAACGCGCCCGTGGCTTCCGGGCCCGCCTGGCGCCAGACCTGGAGAGTGACCTTCACCGCGCGACTCCTCGTGGCTACTTGTAGGAGCGCTGGGCGAGATGCACGGTCTCGAACTCCAGCGGCTCGCGGTGCAGCGCGGGACGCGCGTTGTCGCCCGTGTACTCCCACGCGCCGACGTAGGCGAAGTGCTCGTCGTCGCGCAGCGCCTCACCGTCCTCGGTTTGGTGCTCGACGCGGAAGTGGCCGCCGCAGCTCTCCTCCCGGTGGAGCGCGTCGCGGCAGAGCAGCTCGCCGAACTCGAGGAAGTCCGCGACCCGCCCGGCCTTCTCGAGGGACTGGTTCAGCGACTCGCTGTCCCCGAGGACCCGGACGTCCTTGTGGAACTCCTCGCGAAGCGCCGGGATCTCGGCCAGGGCCTTCTCCAGGCTGGCCTGGCTGCGCTCCATGCCGCAGTTCTCCCACAGCACGTGGCCGAGCTCGCGGTGGAAGTAGTCGACGGAGCGGGAGCCCCGCACGTCGAGGAGGGCGCGGACCTGCTCGGCGACCTGCGCTTCGGCGTCCTGGAAGACCTGGTGGTCGCTCGGGACGGGGTCGGTCCCGAGCAGCGGCGCGAGGTAGTCGCTGATGGTCGCGGGGAGCACGAAGTACCCGTCGGCGAGGCCCTGCATGAGCGCGCTCGCCCCGAGGCGGTTCGCGCCGTGGTCGGAGAAGTTCGCCTCACCGAGCACGTAGAGCCCCGGGATGGTCGACATGAGGTTGTAGTCGACCCAGAGCCCGCCCATCGTGTAGTGGACGGCGGGGTAGATGCGCATCGGCACCGTGTAGGGGTCCTCGCCGGTGATGCGCTCGTACATCTGGAAGAGGTTGCCGTAGCGCTCCTCGATGACGTCGCGGCCGAGCCGAGCCGTCGCGTCCGAGAAGTCGAGGTACACGCCGTTCTTCAGCGGCCCGACGCCGCGGCCCGAGTCGACCTCGCGCTTCGCGGCGCGGGACGCCACGTCCCGGGGCACCAGGTTGCCGAACGCGGGGTACCGGCGCTCGAGGAAATAGTCGCGCTCGGCGGCGGGGATCTGGTCGGGCGAGCGCGGGTCGTCGAGCTGGTCGGGCACCCAGATGCGGCCGTCGTTGCGCAACGACTCGCTCATGAGCGTGAGCTTGGACTGGAAGTCGTCGCTCGCGGGGATGCACGTCGGGTGGATCTGCGTGTAGCACGGGTTCGCCATGAGGGCGCCCCGTCGGTGGGCGCGCCAGATCGCGGTGACGTTGGACTGCTTGGCGTTCGTGGAGAGGTAGAAGGCGTTCCCGTACCCGCCCGTCGCCAGAACCACCGCGTGGCCGGTGTGCGACCGTACGTCGCCGGTGATGAGGTCCCGCGTGACGACGCCGACGGCCCGCCCCTCGTGCACCACCACGTCGAGCATCTCGGTGCGGTGGAAGAGGGTGACCGTGCCGAGGTGCACCTGGCGCATGAGCGCCTGGTACGCGCCGAGCAGCAGCTGCTGCCCGGTCTGCCCGCGGGCGTAGAAGGTGCGGGACACCTGCGCGCCACCGAACGAGCGGTTGTCGAGCAGCCCGCCGTACTCCCGGGCGAACGGCACGCCCTGGGCGACGCACTGGTCGATGATGTTCACGCTCAGCTGGGCGAGCCGGTAGACGTTCGCCTCCCGCGAGCGGTAGTCGCCGCCCTTCACCGTGTCGTAGAAGAGCCGGTACACGCTGTCGCCGTCGTTGCGGTAGTTCTTCGCCGCGTTGATGCCACCCTGGGCCGCGATGCTGTGCGCGCGGCGCGGCGTGTCGTGGTAGGTGAGCATCGTCACCTGGTAGCCGAGCTCGCCGAGCGTCGCCGCGGCCGACGCGCCCGCCAGGCCGCTGCCGACAACGACGATCCGGAACTTGCGGCGGTTCGACGGGTTGACGAGCTTGACGTCGAACTTGTGGTTGTCCCACTTCTCGGCGATCGGCCCGTCGGGAATCCTGGCGTCGAGCGGGTAGTCGGTCACCGGCTCACCGCCCCGGTCGTGATGAGCAGCGGCATGCTGCAGTTCCCGACGATGATGATCCCGGCGAACCCGGTCGCGAAGTACCGCTTCCACCGGTTGTACCGCGGGTTGTTCAAGCCGAGGCTCTGGAACATCGACCACGCGCCGTGGAAGATGTGCACGCCGAGCGCGACGTTGGCGACGATGTAGACGACCGCCACCCAGACGCGCTGGAAGCTCAGGTACATGTTGTCGTACGGGTCGCCACGCACGAAGTGGGGGCTGAGCTGGCCCCACGTCAGGTCGAGCAGGTGGAAGATGACGAAGAGGCCGATGATGATCCCGGTCCAGCGCATCGTCCGCGACGCGTAGTTGGCCGCGACGTAGTCGCGCTTCGCCTGGTAGCGCACCGGTCGGGCCCGCTGGTTCATCCGGGTGAGCTGCGCCGCCGCGACGATGTGGACCACGAAGGCCACGATGAGGCCGACCCGCAGGACCCACAGGACCACGCTGAACGGCAGAGCCGGCTGGCCGAACGTACGGAGCCAGTGGGCGTAGGTGTTGATCTCCTCCTTGCCGAGGAACACCTTGAGGTTCCCGATCATGTGGGCCAGCACGAACCCGAGCAGGGCGATGCCGGACACGGCCATCGCCCACTTCTTGCCGATAGCCGAGCGCCAGAACTGGATCGGGAACGGGACCGGACGTGGCCGAGGCGGGACGGGCGCGCCGGTGGACCGAGTCAGCCGCTCGGCGGCGTCGGCGTCCTCTCGCTGGTCCTCGGTCGAGAGTTCCTCGCCGACCTTGCTCATAGCCACGGTCGACGCTAGCCCCGCGGACCTTCGCCGGGCTTACTCGGGTTGGTCGTCGGCGGAGCATCGGGCGGCGCGGCGCGGGCACGCGTCGACCGGCACGCCACCGCACGCGTGGGGCGCGACGTCGAGCGTCGAGTGCGCGATTCGGACCGGTACGGCGCCGATCGGGGCTCCGCAACAGGTTGGTACGCTGCCGCGCGTTTCCCGCGTCTCGGAGGATCGGTATGACCCGTCCCGGCACACTTGGTGAGCTGCGCGCCAGCGGATGGGTGTCGCGCCCGGTGAAGCTCGAGGTGCGCGAGAACGCCATGCGCCGCATCGCCGAGGGCCAGCCGATGGTCGAAGGCGTCGTCGGCTACGACGACACGGTGCTGCCGCAGCTCGAGAACGCGCTGCTCGCGGCGCACGACGTGATCTTCCTCGGCGAGCGGGGCCAGGCGAAGACCCGGATGATCCGGTCGCTCGTCGGGCTGCTCGACGAGTGGCTCCCGATCGTCGCGGGCAGCGAGATCAACGACGACCCCTACGACCCGGTGTCGCACCACGCGCGCGTGCTCGTGGCCGAGCGCCGCGACGAGACCCCGATCGAGTGGGTCCACCGCGAGCGGCGTTACGGCGAGAAGCTTGCGACGCCCGACACCTCGATCGCCGACCTCATCGGCGAGGTCGACCCGATCAAGGTGGCGGAGGGTCGCTACCTGTCGGACGAGCTCACGATCCACTACGGGCTCGTCCCGCGCACCAACCGCGGCATCTTCTCGATCAACGAGCTCCCGGACCTCGCGGAGCGCATCCAGGTCGGGCTGCTCAACGTGCTCGAGGAGCGCGACGTGCAGATCCGCGGCTACAAGATCCGCCTGCCGCTCGACCTCATGCTCGTCGCGTCCGCCAACCCGGAGGACTACACGAATCGCGGCCGGATCATCACGCCCCTGAAGGACCGCTTCGGTGCGCAGATCCGCACGCACTACCCCCTCGACGCGGACGTCGAGATGGACGTCGTCGACCAGGAGGCGCACGTCGTCCCGGCCGACGGCCTGGCGGTCAATGTGCCGGACTTCATGACCGAGATCGTGGCCGAGATCACCCAGCACGCCCGCCGCTCGCCGCACGTGAACCAGCGCTCCGGGGTGTCCGTGCGCCTCTCGATCGCCAACTACGAGACGCTCGTGGCCAACGCGACGCGACGGGCCCTGCGGGCGGGGGAGCCCGAGGTCGTCCCCCGGGTGAGCGACCTCGAGTCGCTCGTGGCCAGCACGGCGGGCAAGCTCGAGTTCGAGACGGTGGAGGACGGCCGCGAGGAGCAGGTCCTCGACCGCATCGTGAAGGCCGCGACGCTCGAGACGTTCCGGGCGTGCTGTCGTCCCGAGAAGCTCACCGGGATGGTCACGGCGTTCGAGAACGGGCTCGTGGTCCACACTGGCCCGGACGTCGCGTCGAGCGAGTACGCCACGCTCGTCCCCAACCTGCCCGGCCTGTCCGAGACGCTGAGCGACCTCGACGTGGGCGAGACGCCGGCCGGCGTCGCGTCGGCCCTCGAGTTCGTCCTCGAGGGGCTGCACCTCTCGAAGCGCTTGAACAAGGACGCGGTCGGCGCGCGGGCCACCTACCGCGGGCGCGGCTGAGGGTCAGAACCCCTCCGACGGGCCCTGCTGGGTGAAGAACCCGCACTTGTTCGACGCGTAGCGGTTCACGTTGTTGACCGCCTGCTCGATGGCCGGGTTGTCGCGCACCTTCGGGTCGTGGCCCACCTCCTGCAGGGCACGGAGGAAGGTCTGGGCGTCGGCCCGCACCTGCGGCGGCGCGGTGCGGGCGATGTCGACGACGATGGCGACCTGGCGCGCGAGGTCCCGCTTGTCGTTCGTCGCCTCGCGGTTCAGCTCGTTCTCGTAGCGCGTCGCGGCGTCGCAGAAGTGCTTCGGGAACGTGGTGGGCGGCGTCGAGGTCGAGCCCGCGCTCGAGGCCGAGCTGCAGCCGGCCACGCACGCCGCCGCGAAGAGCAGGGCAACAACTCGAGCGACCACCGCGGCCATTGTGGCGCCGCCGCGTCCGGCGGCTCGGCTCGGCGCTACGGTGGCCCGGTGCTGCGCCGCCGCCGTCGCGATCGTGAGGCGCGCGGGTTCCGCTACTCACGCTGGGACGGCAGCCAGCAGGGCTTCGACCTCGATGCCGACGCACTCCTCGACGAGATGACCGACGACCTGCTGTACCACGGCGACCTCCACGCGTCGCTGCGGCGGCTGATGCAGCAGGGCATGCGCGACCGCGACGGCCAGCAGATGATGGGGCTGCGCGAGATGCTGAAGAAGCTGCGCGAGCAGCGACGCAACATGCTCGACCGCTACGACCTCGGCGGCGTGTACGACGACATCGCGGAGCAGCTCCGCGAGATCGTCGACCAGGAGCGTGAGGGGATCGAGCGCCGCGTCGACGAGGCCCGCCAGTCGGGCGACCGGCGCCGCCAGGAGATCGTCGACGACCTCGCGGACAAGCGCCGCGAGCAGCTCGACTCACTGCCCCCCGACCTGGCGGGCAAGGTCAGCGAGCTGCAGGCCCAGGACTGGATGGACGACGGGGCTCGGCAGCGGTTCGAGGAGCTCATGGACAAGCTGCGCGAGCAGCTCATGCAGAGCTACTTCAACCAGATGTCCGAGGGGATGCAGAACCTCTCGCCGGAGCGCATGCAGCGGATGAAGGACATGCTCTCCGAGCTGAACCAGATGCTGGAGCAGCGCGAGCGCGGCGAGGAGCCCGACTTCGAGGGCTTCATGTCGCGCTACGGCGACTTCTTCCCCGGCAACCCACAGAGCCTCGACGAGCTGCTCGAGCAGATGGCCCAGTCGATGGCCCAGATGCAGCAGCTGCTGAACTCGATGACGCCCGAGCAGCGCGCGCAGCTCCAGGCGCTCGCCGAGTCGCTGCTCGAGGACATGGACCTGCGGTGGCAGGTCGACCAGCTCGCCCGCAACCTGCAGGGCGCGTTCCCCAACTTGCCGTGGGAACGCTCGATGCCGTTCCGGGGCGACGACCCGCTCTCGATGGGTCAGATGCCGGGCTTGCTCGACGCCCTCGGCGACATGGACGACCTCGAGCACCTCCTGAGCCAGGCGACCCAGCCCGGCGAGCTCGCCGAGGTCGACCTCGACCGAGCCAAGGAGCTGCTCGGCGACGACGCGGCGCGCTCGCTCGAGCGTCTGGCCGAGCTGGCCCGCATGCTCGAGGAGGCCGGGCTGATCGAGCAGCGCGAGGGTCGCCTCGAGCTCACGCCTCGCGGCATCCGGGCCATCGGCCAGAAGGCCCTCGGCGACCTCTTCCGCAAGCTGATGCAGGACCGCGCCGGCCGCCACGAGGTCGAGCGCACGGGGGAGGGGCACGACCCGGCCTACGAGCACAAGCCGTACGAGTGGGGCGACCCGTTCCGCCTCAACGTCGAGCAGACGGTCAAGAACGCCATCTGGCGCCAGGGCGCCGGCACGCCGGTGCGGCTCGCGCCGAACGACTTCGAGGTCGAGCGCACCGAGGTCACCACGCGGAGCGCCACGGTGCTGCTCCTCGACGTGTCGCTCAGCATGCCGATGCGCGACAACTTCCTCTCGGCGAAAAAGGTCGCGATGGCGCTGCACGCGCTCATCACGAGCCAGTTCCCCCGCGACTACATGGGGCTCGTGAGCTTCGGCCGGGTGGCCCGCGAGGTGCCGCCGGAGCGACTGCCCGAGATGAGCTGGGACTTCGAGTGGGGCACGAACATGCAGCACGCCCTGCTGCTCGCCCGCCGCATGCTCAGCCGCCAGAGCGGCACGAAGCAGGTGATCATGGTCACCGACGGTGAGCCGACCGCCCACATCGAGGGGGGCGAGGCCTACTTCCAGTACCCGCCGTCGCCCATCACGATCGAGGAGACCTTGAAGGAGGTGATGCGCTGCACCCGTGAGGGGATCCGCATCAACACCTTCATGCTCGACGAGACGTACTACCTGCGCAGCTTCGTCGAGCGCATGATGCAGCTGAACCGGGGCCGCGCCTTCTTCACGACGCCCGACACGCTCGGGGACTACGTGCTCGTCGACTTCCTCGAGCAGCGCCGCCAGCAGCGGCGGGCGAGCTAAGCGAGGCGCTCCTCGTACGCGGCGAGGGTCCGCGTGTCGAAGCACACGAAGCGCACCGCCTCGACTTCTGTCTCGGCGGCCCGCACCGTGTCGACCGCGACGTCCGCGGCGTCGTCAAGCGGGTAGCCGTAGACGCCCGTGCTGATCGCGGGGAACGCGACCGACCGGGCGCCGAGCTCGTCAGCGACGGCGAGGCAGCGCTGGTAAGCCGAGGCGAGCGCCACCGGCTCGCCGTGCCGCCCGCCCTGCCAGACGGGACCGACGGCGTGGATGATCCAGCGGGCCGGCAGGCCGAACCCCGGGGTGGCCTTCGCGTCCCCGGTGGCGCAGCCGCCGAGCTCGGCGCACGCTTCCCGGAGCCCGGGCCCCGCCGCGGCGAAGATCGCCCCACAGACGCCGGCGCCGGGGGCCAGGGCCGTGTTCGCCGCGTTGACGATGGCGTCGACGCGGGCCCTTGTGATGTCCCCCCGGACGGCCTCGAGGCGGGTCACCGCCGAAATCCCGGCAGAAACGCGCCCAAGAAGTTACACGAATAGGACAAAAACCCCGCGACTACGGAAGTTCTACTTGCGTCCTGTGCCCGCCGGCCCGCAGAGTACCACTGATGGAATTCCATCGATGTGATTTCGAGGGGATGCCGGTGCAGATTCACGAGTTCATGGAGCTGGTGCGAGGACTCCCGCCCGACGGCGAGGGTCGGCGCTGGCAGGAGCGGGCGAACTGCCTGGGGGTGGACCCGGACCTCTTCTTCCCGGAGCGGGGGGCGTCCACCCGGGAAGCCAAGGGGGTCTGTCGGGGGTGCGAGGTGCGGACCGAGTGCCTCGAGTACGCGCTGGACCACGGCGAGAAGTTCGGGATCTGGGGCGGCCTCTCCGAGCGGGAGCGCCGCCGTGTCCGCCGCCAGCGGGCGCTGGAGCGCCGGCGGCTCGCCTCGGCCTGATCACGGCTGGCCCACGCGGGCCAGCCGCGCCTCGAGGGTTCGGGATCGTTCGAGGCCGCTCCACGACCGGAACGCCGGGCTGCACCGTGCCCACTCGGCCGCCGGCACCAGCCCGACCCACTCCACCTCGGTGACCCGGGCGCCGCGAGCCTCGACGCGGCGCCGCACCGTGTCGCAGGCCGCCTCCACCCCCGTGGCCTCGAGCTCGGTGACGTTCATCGAGACCTGGGCGACGCCGTGCGACCCCAGCCGGAGCCCCAGCGCCCGGACACCCGGCAGGCCGCCGTCTCGCTCGCGGACCTCCATCGCCACGGCGCGAGCCATGTCGAGGTCGTTGCGGTCGAGCCAGCAGTTCACCGCGACCAGGGGCGGCCGGACCCCGACGGCCGCGGCGCCGAGACGCGGGTTCGGCCGGGGTGGACCGAGGTCGGGAGCACGGACGGCGAAGGCGTCGCGGCGCACCGAGGGAAGCGACCGGGAGGCCGGGTCGGCGTCGCCGTAGAAGAAGACCGGGATGGCGAGCACGTCGGCGAGGTGCGCGCCCGCTCGACGGGCGGCGGCCACCGCCGCGGCCGCGGGTTCCTCCACCGCGACGAACGGCACCACGTCGACGATGCCCAGGCGGGGGTGGACGCCCGACGGCCGGGCCGAGAGATCGAGCTCGGTGGCCGCCGCGTCCGCCAGCGCGAGCGCCGCGGTCTCGGCGGCGCCATCACCCGGCCCGGCCAGGGTGAACACCGACCGGTCGTGGTCGACGTCGGCGTGGAGATCCAGGAGCGCGTCGCCGCACGCCGCGGCCAGGACGTCCAGCGCCGGCCCGCCGCCCGCCCCGATGTTGACGACGCACTCGAGCACGAGGCCCACGCTACGAGCACCAGGACCGCCGGCCGCCGGGGCGCGCACCCCTAGGGTCTCGGCGGTGCGAATCGGCCTGGCGCTGCCTCAGTACGACTACTCGGTGCCGGGCGAGTCGCCGCTGCGCTTCGAGACCATCGTCGACCACGCCCAACGCGCCGAGGCGTGGGGCTACGACTCGCTGTGGCTGTCGGACCACCTCTTCTTGGACCTCGCGAAGTACGGCGGCCCCTCGACGCGCTACGGCGCCTTCGAGCCGCTGGCGACGCTCGCCGCGCTCGCGCCGCACGTCTCGCGCGCGCGGCTGGGGACGCTCGTGCTGTGCGAGGCGCTCCGCCCGCCCGTCGCGCTCGCGAAGACGCTGGCGACGCTCGACCGGGTGTGCGGCGGGCGCCTCGACGTCGGACTCGGCGCCGGATGGTACGAGCCGGAGTACGCCGCGATCGGCCTGCCGTTCCCGCGCCCGGGCGTGCGCGTCACCCGGTTGCGGGAGGCGGCCGAGATCGTTGCCGGGCTGCTCGGCGGCGAGCCCCTCACCTATCCCGGCACCTACCTGCAGGCGCACCGCGCGGTGATCGACCCGCCGGCCGAGCAGACGCCACGCCCGCCGGTGTTCCTCGGGGGCAAGGGCGACCGCGTGATCCGCACGGCGGT
>JBPYDT010000181.1:0-11029 GCA_051986275.1 Acidimicrobiia bacterium
GTGGTCGGGCTGCCGGGATTTGAACCCGGGACCTTCGGTCCCCCAGACCGACGCGCTAACCAAGCTGCGCCACAGCCCGTCGAGTCCTCGATCGTATCGAGGGCCTCGCCGGGATCAGATGTGGGCGACGACCCAGGCGACGCCTTGGAAGAGGCGGTAGCTGAGGTAGATGGCGAGCGCCACGAGGAGCAGCTTGAGATGCCACGGCACGGGCGGCGCCTCGTCGGCCGCGCCCTCGGGCTGGTCCGTCGGGGTGCCGCCTCGCCGCCGGAGCGTGCGCGGCGGGTGAGCGCGGCCGGCGTCGACGAGCTGCCCACAGCTCGGGCAGGTCCCGTCGGTCCGCACGGTCGGCGGTGTCAGGTACCGGTCGCAGCGGAGGCACCAGGGCACGCCGCGATTAGACCAGCCCGTGCGAGTGGCGGCGGACCGGGTCAGGGGTTGCGGCGGCGGACGCGCAGCTTGAGGGGCGCGGGCCCGAGCTCGAACGCCTCGCGGATGCGGCGCTCGAGATAGCGCAGGTAGGTGGGCTGGAGCGTGTCGGTCGCGAAGAGCGTGACGGTCGGCGGCTCGGTGGCGCCCTGCGTGGCGAAGAGGATCCGGGGTCGGCGGCGGCGGACCGCGTGCGGCGGGTGCGCGGCCTGCGCCTCCTGCACGACGCGGTTCAGCGCCGCGGTCGGGATGCGCCGGTGGTACGCCGCCTCGGCCTCACGCAGCGCGGGCAGGACGCGGCCGAGGCTGCGGCCGGTGAGGCCCGACGTCTTCAGCACGGGCGCGTAGCCGAGGAAGCCGAGCCGGTCGCCGACGTCGGTGATGGCGTCGCGGCGCTTCTCGGTGTCGCCGTCGAGCAGGTCCCACTTGTTCAGCACGACGACGATCGCCGTGCCGGCGGCGTCGATGCGCTCGGCCAGCCGCTGGTCCTGGTGGGTGACCCCCGCGGCCGCGTCGATGACGAGCAGCGCGGCGTCGGCCCGGTTCACCGCCTCGAGGGCGCGCACGTTCCCGAAGTACTCGGGCGGCTCGTCGACGCGGCTCCGCCGGCGCAGCCCCGCGGTGTCGACGAAGCGCAGCGGCCCGTCCGGCGTGTCGACCACCGTGTCGACGGCGTCCCGGGTCGTCCCCGGCTCGTCGTGGACGATGGAGCGGTCGTCGCCGACCAGGCGGTTGAACAGCGTCGACTTGCCGACGTTGGGGCGCCCGACGATCGCGACCGAGAACGGGTGCGGTATCGGGCCGCGGGGCGCCTCGCTCTCGGCGGGGAGGGCGCCGACGACCGCGTCGAGGAGGTCGCCGCTCCCCCGCCCGTGCAGCCCGCTCACCGGGATCGGGTCGCCCAGCCCGAGGCTCGTGAACGCCCAGGCGTCGGTCTCCCGCCGCTCGTCGTCCACCTTGTTCGCCACGATGAACACCGGCTTCTTCGCCCGCTGGAGGAGCCGCGCCACGTGCGCGTCCTCGTCGGTCACGCCCACCGTCGTGTCGAGCACGAGGAGGAGCACGTCGGCGAGCGCGATCGCGCGCTCGGCCTGCGCGCTCACGAGGCGATCGAGGGATTCCATGCCGAGCGTGCTGCCCTCGGGCAGCCAGCCGCCCGTGTCCACGAGCCGGAACCGCCGACCGCGCCACTCGGCGTCGAGCTCCTTGCGATCGCGGGTCACGCCGGGGGTCTCCTCGACGATCGTGCGCCGCCCGCCGACGATCCGGTTCACGAGCGTCGACTTGCCGACGTTGGGCCGGCCGATGACCGCGACGGCGGGCAGCGTCACGGCAGCGCGGCGACGAGCGACGCCCCGTCGGTGGCGACGAGCTCCACGGGTCGCGGCAGGTCGGCGACGGTGCGGTCGTCGAGGAAGCGATCACGCGACAGCACCACGTCGGGCAGCAGGTAGCGGTGACCGGCCGGCTCCGCGGCGAGCGCGTCGGCGACGTCCGCCCCGGTGAGCAGCCCGGTGACCGCGATGTTGCCGCCGAAGAAGCGGTTCCGGACCGGGACGACGCGGACCGGGACCCCGGCGCGGCGGGTGAGCGCGGGCAGCAGCGGGGTGAGGACGGCCGCGCCGTACTCGCCGGTCACGATTCCGACGGGCGTGGCGCGGTGCGCCGGCGGGCGGGCCGCCGAGGTGCGGGGCGCGCGGTAGCCGTCGGCCGGCGCGCCGTCGACCCACGCGAAGAACCCGGGGCGCGGCCCGGTGCCCGGCCCGGGCTTCCCGGCCAGCGCCGCCTCGGCCTCCGAGAGGAAGGTGCGCGCCATCCCGATGCCGTTCTCGTGCTGCGCGAACCCGTCGTAGGCGTCGGCGTCGGGGAACGACGCGCCGGCCAGCAGGTAGAACTCGTCGGCGGCGTGGACGACGTGCCGGCCGAGCGCGTCGAGGAAGCGGCCCTGCCACGTGGCGACCTGGGCCAGGACCCGCCGGGCCTCCTCGGCGGTGTGGGCCCGGAGGCTCTCCTCCTTGGAGTGGTCGCCCACCCCGACGGGCACGACCGCGACCGTCTCGAGACGCGGGTAGCGGTCGAGGATCCCGAGGAGCGTCTCGTCGAGCGGCGCCCCGTCGTTCACGCCGGGGCACACCACGATCTGGCCGTGGACGGTGACCCCCGCGTCGAGGAGCGCGGCGAGCCAGCGCAGGCTCACCGCGCCCCGCGGGTTGCGGAGCAGCCGGGCCCGCAGCCCCGGGTCGGTGGCGTGGATGCTGACGTAGAGCGGGCCGAGCCGCTCGGTCACGACCCGCTCGAGGTCCGCTTCGGTGAAGCGCGTGAGGGTCGTGAAGTTCCCGTAGAGGAAGGAGAGGCGGTAGTCGTCGTCGCGCAGCGACAGGCTGCGGCGCATCCCCGGCGGCAGCTGGAAGATGAAGCAGAACGGGCAGTGGTTGTCGCACGTCCGCACCCGGTCGAACACCGCGGAGGAGAGCTCGAGGCCGAGCGGCGCGCCGGCCGCCTTCTCGACGAGCAGGTGCTGCTCGACGCCGCGCCGGCGCAGCGCGAGGTCGACGCGTGCCTCGTCGGCTTGGAGCTGGTAGCGGATGACGTCGCGGACGTGCTCGCCGTTCACCGCGAGGAGGTCGTCGCCGGGTCGGACCCCCGCGGCGGACGCCGGCGAGCCGGGCGCGACCGCCACCACCCGTGCGGCGGTCATGCAGCGAGTCTAGAAGTGAGCCAGACCGGCGTTACCCTCGAGCCGTGGTCGAAGAGGTGCTGCTCGCCGAGCCGCGCGGCTTCTGCGCCGGGGTGGAGATGGCGATCAAGGCGCTCGTCTGGATGGTGCGGGTCTTCGACCCGCCCGTCTACTGCTACCACGAGATCGTCCACAACCGCCTCGTCGTCGACCGCTTCCGCGCGCTCGGCGTCGTGTTCGTGGACGACGTCACGACCGTCCCGCCCGGCGCGCCGCTGATGCTCTCGGCGCACGGCACCGCGCCTGACGTCGTCGAGGCGGCCCGCGCCGAGGGGCGCTTCGTCGTGAACGCGGTCTGCCCGCTCGTCACGAAGGTGCACCACGAGGCGAAGGTCCGGGCGCAGAAGGGCTACACGGTCCTCTACGTCGGGCACGCCGGCCACGACGAGGCGGTCGGCACCCTCGCCGTCGCCCCCGACTCCATGCGCCTCGTCGAGCACGACGAGGACCTCGGCGCGGCGCTCGAAGACGTCCCCGACCCCACCAAGGTCGCCCTCCTCGCCCAGACGACCCTCGCCCTCCACGACTGGGAGGGGATCATGGACGAGGCGCGCGACCGGTACCCGGACCTCTGGACCGCGACCCGGGGCGACCTCTGCTTCGCCACCACGAACCGCCAGGCCGCCCTGCGCGTCGTCGCCTCCCGGGCCGACGCCGTCGTGGTGATCGGCAGCGCCAACTCGTCGAACACGGTCGCGCTGGCGAAGGTGGCCCGCGACGCGGGCTGCGCCCGGGTGGTGCGCGTCGACGGGCCGGAGGAGCTCGACCGGGCCGCGCTGGGCGACGCCCGGGTCGTCGGGGTCACGGCCGGCGCCAGCGCGCCCGAGGACGTCGTCGCCGCGGTCGTCGAGGCGCTGGCGCCGACCCGGGGCGTCGAGCGGGTCTTCATCACCGACGAGGACGAGTACTTCCCGCCGCCCCGGGAGCTGCGCGACCTGCTGCCCGCGCTCGACGCGGTCGCCGCCTTCACCACCGGCGGCGCGCCCGGCGACACGCCCGCGTCCTCGCTGGCCGACGACCGCGCCGCCGACGCGTCACGCGCCCTCGCGGACCTCGCCGGCTCGTAGCCCCGCCGTGCCCGCGCGCTCGCGGGCCTCGTCGAATACGTCCTGCAGCGCGACGCGCAGCTGCTCGGTCAGCGCGGCGACGTCGCTGCGCCGCCGCGCCGTCGCGTCCGGCGGCGGGACGAGCGGCGCGCCGACCACGACGACCACGCGGTGGGGGCGCGGCACGGCGTGGCCGCTCGGGAGGATCTCCTCGCTCCCGCCGATCCCCACCGGGACGATCGGCACGCCCCGCCGCAGCGCAAGGTACGCGCAGCCGTGGAAGAGGTCGCCCAGCTTCCCTCCGTGGCGACGCGTGCCCTCGGGGAAGATGGCGAGCGGCTCGCCCGCGACCAGCACGCCGTCGGCGGCGCGGAACGCCGCCCGGTCCGTGCTCCCCCGCTCGACCGGGATGCCGCCGAGCGGCGGGAAGATCGCCCCGCCCAGCCGACCCTGGAACAGCTCCTGCTTGGCGAGGAAGCAGATGCGCCGCCGGGTCGTGAAGACCGTGAAGGGGACGTCGAGGATGGACCGGTGCGACGGCGCCAGGATGTACGCCCCGTCGGTCGGCACGTGGGCCCGCCCGAGCACGCGCACGCGGAACGCGACGCGACACACGGCGAGCACCACCGTGCGGACCACCCACCAGAACCAGCGGCCCGGCTTCATCGTCGGCTCGCGGTGCGAGCCTGGTAGGCGTCGACGACGAGCCGCACCACCTCGTCGACGTCGCGGTCGGTCGTGTCGATGCGCAGCGCGTCCGGTGCGGGCTGCAGCGGCGAGGTGGTCCGGGTGCTGTCGAGGTGGTCTCGCCGCTCGAGCTCGGCCTGCACCGTGCCGACGTCGGCGCTCGGCTGCGCCTCGTCGCGGCGCCGCCGCGCCCGCTCGACCTCGCTCGCCGTGAGGAAGACCTTCACCGCCGCGTCGGGGAACACGACGGTGCCGATGTCGCGGCCCTCGACGACGCCGCCGCGGCGGTTGGCGAGCCAGGCGCGCTGGTGCTCGACGAGCACCGCCCGGACGCCCGGGTGGGCCGACACGGCGGACACGGCGTCGGTGACCTCAGGGCCGCGGATCGCGGTGCTCACGTCCCGGTCGTCGAGCTGTGTCATCGCACCCTGCTGGTCGATCGTCGCCTGCCGCGCGAGCGCGGCGCACGCGGCCGCGTCGTGCGGGTCGATGCCCGCGTCGAGGGCGGCCAGGGTGACCGCCCGGTACATCGCGCCGGTGTCGAGCATCTCGAAGCCGAGCGCCGCCGCGACGCCACGCGCGACGGTCGACTTCCCGGACCCCGACGGCCCGTCGATCGCGACGACGGGCCTCACCGGGCGCGGGTGAGCGCGGCGAGGTCGTCCGCGAACCCGGGGTAGGAGACGGCCACCGCCGCCCAGCCTCGCACCGTCGAGCCACCGGCGACGGCGTTCGCGGCGACCGCGGCCGCCATGGCGATGCGGTGGTCGCCGTGGCTCTTCAGGGTCGTCGCGTGGGGTGCGCCGCCCCGCACGACGAGGCGGTCCGGGCCGGCCTCGACGCCCACGCCGAGCTCGGTCAGCTCCTGCTCGAGCGCGGCGAGGCGGTCGCTCTCCTTGACCCGCAGCTCCCCCACGCCGCGGAACTCGGTCACGCCGTCGGCGAACGCCGCGGCGACGGCGAGCGCCGGCACCTCGTCGATGAACCCCTCGTCCACCGTGACCTCGGTGCCGTGCAGCGGCGCGGCGCGGACGGTCAGGTCGCCGACCGGCTCGCCAAGACGCGTCTCGCGCACGTCGACGGTCACGTCCGCGCCCATGTGTGCGAGCGTGTCGACGAAGCCGAGCCGGGTCGGGTTGAGACCGACGTCCTCGACGACGAGCTCGGACCCGGCCGTGATCGCCGCGGCGACGACGAAGAACGCCGCGGAGGACGCGTCGCCGGGCACGTCGAGCTCGAACGGTCGCGGCGCCCCGGCGCGCACGCGCACGGTGGTCGCGTCGGGCCGCGTGAGTGGCACGCCGAGCGCCTCGAGGAGCCGCTCGCTGTGGTCCCGGCTCGCCGCGGGCTCGACGATCTCGGTGACGCCGTCGGCCTGGAGGCCGGCCAGCAGCAGCGCCGTCTTCACCTGACCGCTCGGACCGGCCAGCTCGTGGCGACATCCGGTGAGCGCGCCGCCTCGGACGGCGAGCGGTGCGTAGTCGCCGCCCTGCCGCCCGTCCACGTGGGCGCCCATGGCGCGCACCGGCGCCGCGACGCGGGCCATCGGCCGCCGGGAGAGCGCGTCGTCGCCCACGAGCACGGCGTGGAACGGCCGGCCGGCGAGGAGGCCGACCGCCATCCGCATCGTCGTGCCCGAGTTGGCGCAGCCGAGGACGTGCGCCGGCTCGCGCAGCCCATCGACGCCGACCCCGTGCACGACGACGGGTTCGCCGTCTCCGCCGGTGACGGGCACGCCCAGCGCGGTCACCGCGGCTCGGGTGCGGGCGACGTCGTCGCCGTCGGCGAGGTGCGCCAGGCGGCTCGTCCCGCTCGCCATCGCCGCGAACAGGAGCGCCCGGTGCGAGATCCCCTTGTCGCCCGGTGGGCGCAGCCGCCCCCGCAATGGGGCCGGGCCCTCGAGGGCCAGCTCAGCAGGCGTCACGCCGACGCGGCCGGCGACGCGCCGCGTGCGGCCCGGCTCACTCGGGCAGGTCGTCGCGGAGGCTGCGCGCCGCGCCGAGGTAGACGTGGTGCAGCTCGCTTCGGGGCCGGTCGGTCTCGCAGTGCACCATGACCCGGACCACCTGCGGCAGCGAACCGGGCACGGCGATCTCGCGGGCGCAGAGCAGGGGGACGTCGCCCAGCCCGAGCTGGCGCGCCGCGGTCGCCGGGAACTCGGCGTTCAGGTCCTCGGTCGCGGTGAAGAACATGCTGACGAGGTCGTCGTGCGCCACACCGTTGCGCTCGAGCACCTCGCGCACCAGCTGATGCGTCTTCTCGGTGATCTCGGCCTTCGTGTTCGACTCGCACGTGATCGCGCCGCGCAACGCCCGGATTGGCACGCCCGCAGGTTACCGGTCGGGGCGCGCGCGGCATCGCCTTACTTGCTCGCCGCCTCGTAGAGCGCGCGGATCTCGTCGGACCGCAACGGGCGCCACTCGCCCGGCCCGAGGCGGTCGTCGTGCACCGGTCCGATGCGCGTCCGCACGAGCCGCTCGACGGGGTGGCCCACGGCCTCGAGCATGCGGCGCACCTGCCGGTTGCGTCCCTCGCGGATCGTGAGCTCGACCGCGGCCGAGTGGGCGCGCCGGCCGACCAGGCGCGCCCGCGCCGGCGCGGTGATCCCGTCGTCGAGGTCCACCCCCGCGCGGAGGCGGCGCAGCGCGCCGCGGCCCGGGACGCCGGTGACCTCGGCGAGGTAGGTCTTCTCGACGCCGTGACGCGGGTGCGTCAGCAGCTGGGTGAGCTCACCGTCGTTCGTGAGCACGAGCAGCCCGGCCGTGTCGTAGTCGAGGCGACCGACGGGGAAGACCCGGGGCTCGTCGGGCACGAGGCCGACGACGGTCGGGCGCCCCTCGGGGTCGTGCGCGGTCGTCACGACCCGCGTCGGCTTGTGCACGACGTAGTAGACGAGGTCGGCCGCGGTCGGGACCGGCACCCCGTCGACGCCGACCCGGCTCGTCTCGGAGACGCGCTCCCCGAGCTGGGCGACGTGCCCGTCGACCGAGACCCGCCCGGCGCGCACGAGGTCCTCGGCGGCGCGCCGCGACCCGTACCCGGTGCGGGCCAGCACCTTCTGGACCCGCTCCCCCTCCGGCACCTCAGGTGTCGGTCGGCTCGGCGGGCTCCTCCACCTCGTCGGAGATGCGCAGCCCGCGCTCGAGCAGCTGCACGACGTCCGCGTCGGGCACGAAGTCCCCGAGCGGCGGCAGCGAGCCGAGCGAGTCGAGGCCGAGCCGCTCGAGGAACTGCGTCGTCGTCCCGTAGAGGACGGCGAGGCCCGGGCCGGGGTCGCGGGCCACCTCGGCGACGTAGCCGCGCGCCACGAGCGTCGACAGGGTGCTCTCGACGTCGACGCCCCGGATCGCCGACACCTGCGCCCGCGAGATCGGCTGCTTGTACGCCACGATCGCCAGCGTCTCGAGCGCCGGCGCGGACAGCCGGACGTGCTGGCCCTCGAGCACGAACCGCTCCACGTACTGCGCCAGGTCGGGGTGCGTCTGGAAGCGATACCCGCCCGCGACGCGGGCGAGCACGAACCCCCGGCCCTGCTGCTCGTACTCGGCGGAGAGCTCGCGGCAGATCGCGACGACGTCGTCGACCGGCAGCTCGACGAGCTCGGCGAGGAAGCGCGGCTCGACCGGCTCGCTCGCCGCGATCAGCACCGCCTCGATGGCCCGGCGCGTGTCGAGGTCCTCGCCCCCGCTCGCCCAGGTCACGCGCTCGGCTCCGGCTCGGCCGCGGCGTCCCAGTCGGCGATGCTCGCCGCGTCGAGCACCGCGCCGCCGGCGTGGCGGACCACGGTGAGGACGCCGAACGTCGCCGTCTGGTCGAGGTCGACCACCCCCTGCTTGTACAGCTCGAGGACCGCGAGGAACCGCACGATCACGTCGAGGCGCGACGCGGCGTGCCGGGTGAGGTCCCGGAAGCTCGCCGACGCGCCCTCGGGGAGCAGCTCGAGGACGGCGTCGATCGCGTCGGCGACGCTCGCCCGGATCGGCGCGACGTGGTCGGTGTCGACGTGCGTCGACGGCCGCGGGGCGAGGGCGCGCCGCGCCGCGTCCCGCAGCCGCTCGGGCCGGAGCCGCTCGAGCGGGTCGGGGACCAGCGAGCCGAACGGCTCCTCGGGTCCGGCGGTGCGCGCCACGCTGCGGTCCGCGGCGCGCATGAGCGCCGCGAGCGCCGAGGCCGCGTCCTGGAACGTCTTGCAGTCGAGCAGCCGGGCGAGCAGCAGGTCGCGCTCCTCGAAGCGCAGCAGCTCCTCGTCGAGCTCGAGGTCCTCGGGCGTCGGGAGCAGCCGGCGGGCCTTCAGCTCGACGAGCGTCGCCGCGATGAGGAGGAACTCGGTCGCGATCTCGAGGTCGAGCGACTCCATCCGGTCGAGCTCGGCGAGGTACTCGTCGACGATCGTCGCGAGCGACACCTCGAAGAGGTCGACCTCCTGGCGCAGGATGAGGTGCAGCAGCAGGTCGAAGGGACCTTCGTAGACCGCGGTCGTGACCTCGTAACCCATCGCCACCTCGAAGTTACCCGCCCGTCCGCGCGGGAGGACGCCACTACCGTGTCCGGCGATGGCACGGGTCCTGTCGGGCATCCAGCCCACCGGCGACAAGCACCTCGGCAACCTGCTCGGGGCGATCCGCCACTGGGTCGCGACCCAGGACGACGACGCGTTCTTCTGCGTCGTCGACCTCCACGCGATGACCGTCCCGTACGACCCGGCGGCGCTCCGCGAATCCACCCGCCGCACCGCGGCCGTGCTGCTCGCCGCCGGCCTCGACCCGCAGCGCTGCACCCTGTTCGTGCAGAGCCACGTCCCCGCGCACACCGAGCTCACCTGGATCCTCAACAGCGTCGCCACCGTCGGCGAGCTGAACCGGATGACCCAGTTCAAGGAGAAGTCGGCCGGACGCGACTCGGTGTCGGCCGGGCTCTTCGACTACCCGGTGCTCATGGCCGCCGACATCCTCCTCTACGACGCGGCTCGCGTCCCGGTCGGCGACGACCAGCGCCAGCACCTCGAGCTGGCGCGTGACATCGCCGGGCGCTTCAACCACCGCTTCGGTGACACGTTCGTCGTCCCCGAGGCCGCGATCCCGCCCGTCGCCGCCCGGGTCATGGACCTGCAGACCCCGACGGCGAAGATGTCGACGACCGCCCCCGGCCCCCAGGGCACGATCGGCCTGCTCGACCCGCCCGAGGTGATCACGAAGCGGATCCGGTCGGCGGTCACCGACTCCGGCACCGACGTGCGCTACGACCCGGACGCGAAGCCCGGGGTGTCGAACCTGCTGCAGATCCTCGCCGCCGTGACGGCGCAGCCCGTCGCCGCGGTCGAGGCCGAGTACGCGGGCGGCGGCTACGGCCGGCTGAAGCAGGAGACCGCCGACGCCGTGGTCGCGTTCCTCGCCCCGCTCCAGGCGCGCTACGCCGACCTCACCGACGACCCGGCGATCGTCGAGAAGGCGCTCGCCACCGGCGCCGAGAAGGCGGAGGCGGTGGCGAGCCGGACGCTCGCCCGCGCCCGCGACGCGGCCGGGCTGCTCCCGCGCCCCTAGGCGCTCGGGCGAGCCCCGACGCCGAAGACGCGGTCGAGCACCGGGTGGTGGCCGACGCGTGACGCGACCCGGTTCACGAAGCCGACGTCGTCCTCCGCCGCCCAGTCGCGCTGCAGCCCCTCCCCGAACTGGCGGGTGATCTGGTCGATCTCGCGCTGCTCGTCGGCGGTCGGCGCGGCATCGGACTGGTGCGGCGGCAGCCGGTCGAGCTCCCCGGCGTCGAGCCACAGCAGCTCGTCGTCGACGCACACGTCGACGTCGACGGGCCGGGCGCCGTCCACGCCCGGCACCGACACCGTGACCATGGCGTTCCCGCACATCGGGCAGCGCTGCGTCCCCGGCTTCGCGGTGCGGGCCAGCGCCCACATGGTGTGGATCTCGTCGTCGGGGAGCCGCTCGTACGCCTCGGTCAGCGTGAAGGCGAGCCCGTGACCCTCGGGGCAGGTCCACGCGTCGAGCGCGTCCTCGTGGCGCAGCGCCAGCGTCGCCCCGCACGTCGGGCACGTGCAGCTGGTGACCGCGTTCATCATCACCTCGGATCCCGCCCGCCCCGCCTCGGTATCGGCACCGGGCCCGGGGGGCCTTAGTCG
>JBPYDT010000182.1:0-9729 GCA_051986275.1 Acidimicrobiia bacterium
GCCCGTGGTCGTGCGCCGCGCCCCGGTCGGTGTCGCCGCCGGGATCATCCCCTGGAACGTGCCGCTGTTCATCTGCGCGCTGAAGCTCGGCCCGGCGATGGCGGCGGGCTGCCCGATCGTGCTGAAGCCGGCGCCCGAGACGCCGCTCGACTCGTACCTCCTCGCGGAGGCGGTGAACGAGGCCGACCTGCCGCCCGGCGTGGTGAACATCGTCGCCGCGGGCCGCGAGACCGGTGACCACCTCATCCGCCACCCGGGAATCGACAAGGTGTCGTTCACCGGCTCGACGGCGGTCGGCAAGCACATCGGTGAGGTGTGCGGCGGGCAGCTCAAGCGCGTCACGCTCGAGCTCGGGGGCAAGTCGGCGGCGATCGTGCTCGACGACGCCAACCTCGACGAGGCGATGCTCGGCAACCTCGTCATGTCCGGGCTCATGAACAACGGCCAGGTCTGTGGCGCGCAGAGCCGCGTGCTCGTCTCGACGAAGCGCTACGCCGACGTTGTCGACGCGCTCGGCTCGGCCGTCGGCGCGCTGAAGGTCGGCGACCCGCTCGACGACACCGTGCAGGTCGGGCCGCTCGTGGCCGAGCGCCAGCGGACCCGCGTCGAGGGCTACCTCGAAGCGGGCAAGGCGGCCGGGGCGCGCCCCGTCGTGGGCGGTGGACGACCCGAGTCGCAGCCCACCGGCTGGTACATCGAGCCGACCGTGTTCGCCGACGTGCGCAACGACATGAAGATCGCCCAAGAGGAGATCTTCGGTCCGGTGCTCTCCGTGATCCCCTACGACGACGAGAAGGAAGCCGTCGCGATCGCCAACGACTCCGACTACGGCCTCTGCGGGTCGGTGTGGACGGCCGACCCCGAGCACGGCGCGGCCGTCGCGGCGCAGGTGCGCACCGGCGTGGTGGCGGTGAACTCCTCGATCATCCTCGACTTCAACGCGCCGTTCGGCGGGTTCAAGCAGTCGGGGATCGGGCGGGAGCTCGGCCCCGAGGGGATCGCGCCGTACACCGAGTACCAGACGATCATCCTGCCGGCCGGCTAACGCCGGTCAGCGGGTCTTAGCTGGCGAGCGCCTCGCCCGCGTCGACCCCGGCCATGGACGGGTGGCGCAGCTTGGAGAGCACGCGCGCCTCGATCTGACGGACGCGCTCGCGCGTCACGCCGATCTCCTTGCCCACCTCGGCGAGGTCGCGCGGGCCGCCGCCGTCGAGGCCGTAGCGGAGCTCGACGATGCGGCGCTCCCGGTCGTCGAGCACGCCGAGCATCGTCTTCACCACGTGGACGCGCGCGTCCCGGTTGGCGATGTCGTCGGCGAAGGGCATCTCGTCGTCGGCGATCGTGTCGCCCAGGAGCAGGTCGTCGCTGTCGCCGTCGCCGATGGGCGCGTCGACGCTCGCCATGCGGGTGGGAAACCTGCGGACCTCGCGAACCCGGTCGGCGTCGACGCCGCTGGCCTCGGCGATCTCCTCGTCGGTCGGGGTGCGCCCGAGGCGCGCCTCCAGGTCGTCCGAGACGCGGGCGACGAGCCGGAACGTGTCCTCGGCGTGCGCCGGGAGACGGATCTGGCGGGCGGTGTCGGCGTAGCCGCGCGTGATGGCCTGCCGGATCCACCAGGTGGCGTACGTGGAGAACTTGAAGCCCTTGCGGAAGTCGAACTTCTCGACGGCGTGCATGAGCCCGAGGTTCCCGAGCTGGATGAGGTCGCCGAGCGGCAGCCCGGTGCTCTGGTAGCGGCGGGCGATCGAGACGACGAGGCGCAGGTTGGCGACCACGAACTGGTCGCGGGCGCGCTGGCCCTCGGCGATCGCCTCGTTGAGCTTGCGCCGCTGCTTGGCGGAGAGCTTCTCGTTCGAGTCGATGCGCTCGAGCGCGGCGAGGCCGTCCATGACGAGGCGGCCCAGGTGCGCCTCGTCCTCCTTGGTGAGCAGGTCGTGGCGGCCGATCGCCTCGAGGTAGGCGCCAACCGCGTCCTGCTGTTCTGCGTTCTGCCGGCGGTTCCGCGTGGGCATGGGCACCTCCCTTGGGTGCTACGTCACCATCAACGTTTCCGGATGCCCTGGTCGTTCCCGTGTGACGTTTGGCACATGTATCGGCCGATCGAGGCCTCCAGGCGACCCTCGGCGGCGGCCGCATAGGCCGGGTCGAGCTCGAAGCCGAGGAAGCGCCGACCCAGCTCGAGGGCCGCCACCCCGGTGGAGCCGACCCCCATGAAGGGGTCGACCACCAGGTCGCCCGGGCTGCTGGCGAGCTCGACGAGGCGCCGGAGGACCGCCAGCGGCTTCTGGGCGGGGTGTTTCGGATTCCTTACCCGCTCCCGCCCGGCACAGATCGGGGCCTCGATGAAGTTGTGCATGTCCCGCTGGCGCCCGAAGTTCCAGGTGTGCCCCTGGTCCCAGCAGCAGGCGACGAGCTCGCAGGAGTTGAGGAACCCGGCCCGCCGGAGCTTGGGCGGCGGGTTCGTCTTGTGCCAGACGAGCAGCTGGAAGGTGTCGAAGGCCGGGTCGAAGACCTCGTGCCAGCGCCCCAGCAGGTTGTAGGAGGTGAAGGCGAAGAGGGTCCCGTGGGGGGCCAGGATCCGGCGCAGCTCGTCGACCCAGTCCTTCGGGTCGAAGGCGACCTGGTCCCAGGCGGCGACGTCGTTGTTGAAGTCCGAGCGCCAGGACATCTCGATGTTGCCCGTCGAGTAGGCCGCCAGGTTGTACGGCGGGTCGGTGCAGATCAGGTCGGCCGCGCCGTCCGGAACCGTGCGGACGAGGTCCCGGGCGTCACCGCAGCGCACCTCGAACGGCCGGGCGGGGGACCTGCCGGCCGTCACGGACCCATCGAAGCAGATGGGAGGCTCCGCGCGGTGCCTTCGCCCTCGTGCGGGGCGGCCCATACTGGCCAGCCGTCGGGGGAGGAGGTGCTTGTGGGAGCCGAGGACCAGCCGTCGCTGCTCGACGGGCTCGCGGGCGCCGAACCCACGGTGGGCGTCGCCGAGCTCAACGCGACCATCCAGGGGGCCCTCGGGCAGGCGTTCCCCACGCTGCTCTGGGTGCGCGGGGAGATCCAGCAGCTCCACGTCTCGCGCAACCAGCACACCTACTTCGAGCTGGTCGAGAAGCACGAGCGGAGCGACCAGGTCCGCGCCGCGATCCGGGTCGCGCTCTTCCGGGACCACCGGGCCCCGGTGAACCGCGCGCTGCGCGATGCCGGGCTGCGCCTCGCCGACGGCGTCGAGGTCCGGATCCGGGCCCGGGTCGACTACTACCCGCCCACCGGTCGGCTCCAGCTCCTGATGTCCGGCATCGACCCCACGTTCACCGTCGGCCGCCTCGCCGCCGACCGCGACCGGCTCCTCCGCGTCCTGGCCGCCGAGGGACGGCTCGGACGCAACGCCCAGCGCCCGCTGCCCCGCGTGCCGCTCCGCGTGGGTCTCGTGACGAGCGGCGGGAGTGCCGCCTACCGGGACTTCCTCCACGAGCTCGAGCGGAGCCGCTACGCGTTCGAGGTGGCTCACTGCGACGTGCGGGTCCAGGGCGCGGCCGCGTCGCGCCGGGTCGCGTGGGCGCTGCGGCGCCTCGCCGGGCTCGACCTCGACGCGGTCGTGCTCGTCCGCGGCGGCGGCGCCCGCAGCGACCTCGCGGCCTTCGACGCCGAGGTTGTCGCGCGGACCATTACCGACTACCCGGTCCCCGTGCTCACGGGAATCGGCCACGAGACGGACCGCACGGTCGCGGACGAGGTGGCGCACACCGCCGCCAAGACCCCGACGGCGGCCGCCGCGGTCCTCGTCCGCGCCGTCGAGGCCTACCTGGAGAAGCTCGACCGGGCGGCGCACCGCGTCGCCGCGCGCAGCCGCAGCGCGGTTGGCGTTGCCGGTCGTGACCTCGCGGCCCTCACCGAGCGCGTGCGCCGCGCCGGCCCGGCCTCTCTCGGACGCGAACGCCGCCGCGTCGACGACCACCGCCGGCGGGCTGTCCACGCCGGACGACGCCACGCCCGGGACGCGGCGAACACGGTCACGGCGCACCGCCGCACGCTGGTTGCGTCGGCCCGCCGCGCTTTGCGCGCCGGCGCGCTCGAGCTCGACGGTGTCGACGCGCGGGTGCGGGCGCTCGACCCTCACCGCGTCCTCGAGCGCGGCTACACGATCACGCGCGACGAGCAGGGCGGGCTGGTACGCGCCGCGTCGTCCGCGCCTCCGGGCGCGGTGCTCGTCACGGAGACGGCCGACGGTCGGGTCCGCAGCCGGGTGGAGGAGCGATGACCGCCAAGTCGCCGGAGCCCGGGTACGGCGAGGCGATGGACGAGCTCGAGGCGATCCTGGCCGAGCTCGAGGGCGACGACCTCGACGTCGACGTGCTGGCGGCACGCGTGCAGCGGGCGAGCGAGCTGCTCAAGACCTGCCGCGCGCGCATCGTGCGGGCGCAGCAGGACGTGGACCGGATCGTGGCGGATCTCGAGGACGTCGAGCTGGGCGACGCCGAGCCGGACGAGTGATCAGATCGCGCCGACGAGCGCGTCCTCGAACGCCCAGTTGCCCTCGACGTGCCGGTTGCCCTCGACCTGCATGTCGTAGAGCCACCAGAGCGTGTACACGCCGCACGTCAGGATGCTCACGATCACCCGGGCGACGTAGTTCTGGCGGCCCTTCACGCGGCTGGGATCGGGCGGTGGCAGGTTGATCCCGAGCCGGGCGTAGATCGACACGAGCTCGGCCTCGGCCGTGCCCTCGGCGCGGTCGTGGGTGTCGAGATCCATGTCGATGAGGATGAACCCGATGATCTCGGCGATCCCCGCGCCGAGACCGACGAAGCGAAGACCCCCGACGAGGATGTCGATGACGAGCCAGATCGTCGGGTCGCGAAAGTCGTGCGTCATGCGGCGCAGCGGGGCGAGCGCGGTGGCGACGCGCTCGAACGCCGGTCGCAGCTCGTCGGCCAACCCGCGGCTGTTCGCCTGCTCCCACGCGTAGGTGTTGGCCGCGTCGAGGAACTCGAGCCGACGCTCGTTGTGCTCCTTGTCGCGACGCATCAATTGGTAGAAGAGGAAGAAACCCCAGATCCCGCACGTCACGATCGTCAAGAAGACGTTCAGGCCCGGCCCGCTGAACACGTAGTCGCTGCGCGCCCGGTCGTTGCGGGCCATCTGCAGTCGAGCTGACGCCGTCATCGTCGGCGGCGTCGGCCACCCGGATGCGTTGGGTGGTGGCGGCGTCGCGCTCGGTGGTGGCGCGCCCATGCGGGCGGACAATATCGTTCAACCTCGAGGGGCGGACAGTCTCGGAAGCAGGTGCAGTGATGCCCCTGGTGCTCGGGGTTGACTCGGCAGCGACCGCGACAACGGCCGAGTTTCGCGACGCCGACACGGGACAGCTCTTCGCGTCGGGCAACGCGCGTCACCCCACCAGCGTCGACCCTCACGCCGACGAGGACCCGCGCGTCTGGTGGCAGGCGCTCGTCGACGCGCGCGGGCAGGCCGGTGGCGCGCTTGGCGTCGCCGCCGTGTCGGTCGCCGCGCCACCGCAAGGCCTCGTGCTGCTCGACGAGTCCCAGCAGGTGCTGCGGCCGGCGATCCGCGCGCGGGCCGCCGACCGTGACGTGGCCGGCCTGCTCGAGGCGCTCGGCGGCCGGCGCGACTGGGTCGCCGCCGTCGGCTCGGTGCCGAGCGCGAGCACGCCCATCGCGCAGCTCGCCTGGCTCTACCGGACCGACCGCAGCCAGTGGGACCGCATCGCGCACGTGCTCACGCCGGGGAGCTGGCTGACCCACCGGCTGAGCCGCGCCTTCGTCACCGACCGCGGCGACGCGTCCTGGACCGGGTACTGGTCGCCCCGGGAGAACCAGTGGCGCGTCGACCTGCTGGCCTTCATCGACGAGGCGAAGGACTGGGGCATGTGCCTGCCCCATCTCCGGGGTCCGCAGTCGCGGGCGGGGGACCGGCAGGGGGTCGTGATCGCGCCAGGAACGGGCGACGCGATGGCGGCCGCCCTCGGGCTCGGGCTGCAGCCGGGGGACGTGGTGATCGCGCTCGATCAGGGGGCACGCGTCTTCACCTTGCGCGAGCGGCCCACCGAGGACGCGACGGGCGCCGTCGCCGGGTACGCCGACGCGACCGGTCGCTATCTCCCGTGCGTGAGCGTCGCCGACGGGATGAACGTCGTGTCGGCGGTGGCGCGGCTGATGGGCGTCACCGATCCGAAGCGTTTCGATCAGCTGGCGCTGCGCGCGCCCGCCGGTGCGGGTGGCGTGACCGTGCTGCCGGAGTTCGCACGGGACGGGCGCCCGGGCGACCTCGCGCACCGCGGCATGATCGTCGGGCTCGGCGCCGACGTCTCGGCCGAGCAGTTGGCCCGCGCCACCGTCGAGGGCCTCGTCTGTCGGCTGCTCGAGGCGCTCGACGCCCTCCGCAGTGCCGACGTGCCGGTGAAGGGGCGACTCTTCCTGACCGGTGCCGGCGCGAGATCGCGCGCCGTCCGGCACGTGCTGGCGGACCTCGCCGAGCGCCCGGTGATCGTCGCGCCCGGCAACTGGGTGGCGACGGGGGCGGCGGTGCAGGCCGCCGCGGCGCTCCAGGACCGCTCGCCCGCCGACCTCACGGGGTTCTGGAACCTCGCGCCGGCGAGCGAGCTGGAGCCGGACGCTGCGGGCGACGGCTCCCGCGTCCGAGCCCAGTTCCGCGTGGCGCGCGGCATCGGGGCGGCGGCGCCGTCGGCGACTACGCCCAGCTGAGCTTGGTGTCCTCGAAGCGGAAGCGGTTGATCGCCACCAGGGCGAACAGCGCGGCCATGCCGAGCAGGACGAGCGTGGGCGCAACGACGCCGCCGAGCGACTGCCCGTCGAGGATCACCGACCGGAACCCCCGCATCGCCCAGTAGGTCGGGGTGACGGGCGCGATGGTGCGCGCCCAGCCGGGGAGCACGTCGAAGGGCACCAGCGCGCCCCCGAGCGCGCCGAACAGCACGAGTCCTACCGTCGCGACAGCGTTCGCCTGCTGGAGCGTGTGACACAGCGCCGTGACGGCGACCCCGAGCACGACCAGGCACACCGCGAACGCGACCAAAAGCGGCGCGAGCGCGTACAGCGGGCCGTGCACGTGGAGCCCGAAGACGGCCATCCCGATCGCGATCACGACGACGAACTGCACCACCGACATCGCCACGCGGGGCACGCTCTTCCCGACGATGACCTCGAGCGAGGTCGCCTGGCTGGCCCGCAACCGGTCCCACGTGGCCGCGCCGAACTCGGAGAAGAACGCCAGCGCCGTGATCGAGACCACGAAGAAGCCGTCCACCGTCGCCTGGCCGGGCACGACCTGCTCGGCGCCGTTCGCGCCGGGGTGACCGGCGGCGACGAGCAATGGCTTGAACGCGGGTTTCAGGAACGCCACCACGACGAGCGGGAAGACGATGAGCACGAGGAACGGAAACGGGTCGCGTCGAAGGATGCGGAGCTCGTGGTCCACGATGACCCCGACGCGCCGCCACGAGATCACGCGCCGGGCCCGTCGGCGCCGGCGGTGGAGGGGCGGCCGGTGAGCTGGAGGAACACCGACTCGAGGCTGGGCTGGACCACCTCGAGGGTGCGCAGTCGCCCCGCGGCGTCACCCAGCTGGGGGAGCAGCTGCGCCGCGGTCGCCGCCGGCTCGTCGGTGCGGATCCGCACCGATGATCCGTCCACGACGGCGCCGTCGGGGCACGCGACCGCCGGGACGTTGTCGGCGAAGGTGAGTGCCAGCGCGCTCGACCCGTGGGTGGCAACGAGCTGCGCGGCGTCCCCCCGGGCGACGATCCGTCCTCGGTCGATGACGGCGACGTCCGCGCCGAGGTCCTCGATCTCGTGGAGATAATGGGTCGAGTACACGACGGCGGACCCGCGCGCCGCGAGCTGCCGCACCATCGCGAGAATCTCGGCCCGGGTGCGCACGTCAGCGCCCGTGGTCGGCTCGTCGAGGAGCGCGAGGGGCGGCTCGTGTACGAGCGCCATCGCGGTGTGGACGCGCCGCCGCTCCCCACCGGAGAGCTGGGCGGCCCGGCGGTCGAGCAGGTCTGCCAGGCCAAGCGCGGCGGCGACCGACTCGACACGGGTGCGGCGCGCCGAGCGGTGAAGGCCGGCGAGTCCAGCGAAGTACGCAAGGTTGTCGCGCACGCTGAGGGACAGGTAGACGCCGGTGTCCTGGGGTGCGAGCCCGATCAGGGCGCGGGCCCGCGCTGCGTCGGCGACGACATCGCACCCCGCCACACGGACCGAGCCGGCGTCGGCGCGGCGCAGCCCGGCGATGATCGACACGAGCGTCGTCTTTCCCGCCCCGTTCGGTCCGACGAGCCCGAGGATCGTCCCGGCGCCGACGTCGAGATCAACACTGGCGAGCGCGACGCGATCTCCGTAGGACTTCCGTACGTCGCGTACCTGCAGCACGGTGACCCCGTCGGTCGGCCAGCTAGGGACGCACTGGTGTGTCGTTCCGGACCGCGCCCCCGGGGACCACGCCCCGGCGGACGTCGGGATCCGCGCCGACCGCCTCGAGGCGCCGGAGCCGGCGCTCCCACCCGCGCCGGCGGGCGAGCCAGGCGACGGCCCCGGCGGGGTCGTCCCCCTGGAGCGGCGGGCTCGGCGGCCGATACTCCTCGGTACGCTGCATACTGCAGAGTATCTCCTATACTCACGCGTATGCCAAGGGGGTCTGACGAGGCGATCGAGCGGCTGACGCCGGAACGGCGGCGCGAGCGGACCCGCCAGCACCTCATCGACGCGGGTGCGGTCGTCTTCGGCCAGCGGGGCTACCACGGGGCATCGCTCGACGAGGTCGCCGCCACCGCGGGTTTCACGAAGGGCGCCGTCTACTCCAACTTCAAGGGCAAGGACGACCTCTTCGTCGCCGTCCTCGAGGACCAGGTCCAGGGCCAGTTGGCGCAGGTCGAGGCGCTGCTGGCGGAGCGTCCGCTGCCGGTGGAAGAGGACTACGCCGTGATGCGCGAACTGTTGACCCCTCAGTTCGAGGTCAACTGGACGGTTCTCTATCTCGAGTTCGTGCTCTACGCCCTCCGGAACCCATCGGCGCTCGCCATGCTCGCCGCCTACCGTCGCCGAACCCGCGACGCCGTCGAGCGCCTCGTCCTGAAGACCTGGGCCTCGCAGGACTTCGAGGCAGAGCTCTCGGCGCGGACGATCGCCACGATCACGCTCGCGCTCTTCGGGGGCATCGACCTCGACCGCCTCGTCGACCCGCAGGACCTGCCGACCCGAATTACCGAGGACGCCCTGACCTTCATCATCGCCGCGGCGCGGGGCTTCGGCGAGAACGTCTGACGAGCCGGCCCGGGAGTCAGTCGTTCGAGGAGGCAGCCCGCCGTCGGCGATGCCACGCGAGACCGCCCTGCAGTGCCGCGAGGATCGTGTCGTTGTCGCGCGACAACCGGCGGTGGACGTAGCGCTCGAGTCCGATCCGGCGCATCCACGGGTTGAAGGTCTCGTACGTCTCCTGAAAGTGGACCCGCGTGCGGCCCTCGCCGAGATCCTCGAGGCGCGTGAGGCCCGTGGCGCGCGACCAGAGAGGCTTCCCGACCGCGTCGTAGCGCCATGACTCGACCGGCTTCACCTGCGTGAGCCACTCCCACGACTGACCCACCCCGCCGGAGAGGAGGAAGCGCGGGACGGGGAAGTAGCAGTGCCGCACCAGCCCCTCGCCCGACTCGTCACCCGGGTGGAGGATCTCGATCCGCGTCTTCACGTCGCGGGGCTGCGG
>JBPYDT010000183.1:0-2908 GCA_051986275.1 Acidimicrobiia bacterium
CCGCCGACTTGCCCCCGAGCTCGAGCGTGACGCGCTTGAGCTGCCCGCCGCACACCTCACCGATGTGCTTGCCGACCGCCGTCGAGCCGGTGAAGGACACCTTGTCGATCCCCGGGTGGCGGATGAGGTGGTCACCGGTCTCGCGGCCCGCGGCGACGATGTTCACCACGCCGGGCGGCAGGTCAGCCTCGTTCACCGCCTCCGCGAGGAGGTACGAGTCGAGCGGGGTCTCGGGTGCCGGCTTCAGCACGATCGGGCAGCCCGCCGCCATCGCCGGACCGAGCTTCAGCGCGCAGATGAACAGCGGCACGTTCCAGGGGATGATCCCGGCGGCGACACCGACCGGGGCGCGGCGCACGACCACGGGCGAGCCGAGCGCGCCGGTGCGGTGGTCCTCCCACCCGTACCCGGAGGCGAGACCGGCGTACGTGTCGAGGACCATCGTCGCCGAGAACACCTGGCCCATGAGCGACCAGGACTTCGGGGAGCCGTTCTGCGACGAGATGGCGTCGGCGATGTCCTGGGCGCGGGACTGCAGTGCGCCGGACAGGCGCTTGATCCCCTCGGCCCGCTCGGCCGGGGTCATGCGCGGCCACGGGCCGTCGTCGAAGGCCTGCCGGGCCGCCGTGACCGCGCGGTCCATGTCGGCCGGCGAGGCGTCCGGCACGCGCCCGATGACCTCCTCGCTGTGGGGCGAGATGACCTCGATCGAGCCCGTGCCGTGCGGCTCGACCCACTCGCCCCCGATGTAGAGCTTGTCGTAGTCCTGCACGGCTGCCTCCTCGGAGATGTCGCGCCGACGCTACCGCCTCTGCTGATCGTCCGGCCCGGCGACGCTCGAGGGCCCGGCTGGTGCGTCAGCGGGATGCGTTCGCTGACGGGCCCGTCAGCCAGGTGGTAAGGATGCCGGCGTGCCCGGTGCGCTCGACGGTGTCCGAATCCTCGACCTGACGTGGGGCGCCGCGGGGGCGCTCGGCGTGCTGCTGCTCGCTGAGCAGGGCGGGGACACGATCAAGGTGGAGCCGCCCGGCGGTGACCCGTTCCGCGCGTACGACGGGTACCGCGTGTGGACCCGGTCCCGGCGCGCCGTGCAGGTGGACCTGCGCTCCGACGCCGGCCGGGAGGCGTTCCACCGCCTGGTCGGCACGGCCGACGTGCTCGTCGAGTCGTTCCGCCCGGGGGTGATGGACCGCCTCGGCGTCGGCTACGACGCGTGCGCCGCCACGAACCCGCGCCTCGTGTTCTGCTCGGTGCCCGCCTACCCGCCGGGGCACCGCAAGGCCGGACGCCCCGGGTACGACGCGCTCGTGCAGGCCGCGTCAGGCCAGCAGTGGGAGCAACCCGGCTGGCGGCCGGGGCCGATCTTCCTCGCCATGCCCGTGCCGAGCATGGGCACCATCTACCTCGTGGCGAGCGGCGTGCTCGCCGCGCTCCTCGCCCGCGAGCGGACCGGCCGCGGCCAGCACGTCACGACGAGCCTCCTCCAGGGGGTGTTCCTCTACACGACGCAGATCTGGCAGCACATCGAGCGGGGGAACGCCACGCTCTACGGGCTGATGGCCAAGAGCCATCCACCGGGTGTGCACCAGCCGATGATCTTCGAGTGCGCCGACCGGGAGTTCCTCCACATCTCGGTGATGAGCGGCAAGGCGCCGACGAAGACGCTCGACGAGATCCTCGGTGTCGAGCCGCTGCCGCCTGACAAGACGGCCGGCCTCCTGCCGTTGCAGGCCCAGAACCTGATGAACGAGGCCCGCCAAGCAGCGTTCAAGACACGCCACCGCGCCGAGCTGATCGAGGAGCTCGTCGCGAACAACCACATCGCCGAGGCCGTTGTGACGCCCGAGGAGCAGTTCGCGCACCCCCAGCTGGTCGCGAACGACATGGTCACGACCGTGGAGGACCGGGAGCTCGGGGCGACGACCCAGGTCGGTGTCCCGATCCACCTCCTCGGCACGCCCGGCGGGATCACCGGCCCGCAGCCCGCGGTCGGCGCCGACGACGCCTCGATCTGGGGCGAGCTCGGCTACGGCCCGGACGAGGTCGCGCGCATCACGGGCGAGGCCGTGCCCGTGACCGTGCGGGGCGGCAGCTGATGCCGGCGCTGTCGGGGCTGCGGCTCATCGACTTCGGGCAGTACCTCGCTGGCCCGTTCGGGCCGATGATCCTCGCCGACCTCGGCATGGACGTCATCAAGGTCGAGCCGGTCGCGGGCGACGGCATGCGCATGGCCGGCACGCCGTTCCTCGGCTGCCAGCGGGGCAAGCGCGACCTCGCCCTCAACATCAAAGACCCGGTGGGCCACGAGCTGGCGCTGCGGCTCGTCGCGACGGCCGACGCGGTGCACCACAACATGACGAAGGGCACGGCGACGCGCCTCGGGCTCGACTACGAGGCCTGCCGCGCCGTGAAGCCCGACATCGTCTACTGCAACACGTACGCCTACGGCCTCAACGGCCCCCTCAGCGAGTTCGGCGGCCTCGACCCGCTGTACCAGGCGTCGGCCGGGCTCGAGCACGAGGCCGGCGCCGTGGCGCACGGTCACGATCCTCTCTATTACCGCTTCGGGATGGTCGACACGTCGAACGCGATGCTGTCGGTCGTCGGCGTGCTCGCGGCGCTCTTCCACCGTGCCCGCACCGGTGAAGGCCAGGAGCTGTGGACGTCGTTGCTCGACGGCGGGGCGGTGTTCAGCTCCGACGTCATGCTGCTCGCGGACGGCACGCCGACGATCCGGCCCAAGATCGACGCCGACCAGCGCGGCTTCGATCCCGCCTACCGCCTATACGAGACCGACGACGGCTGGATCCAGGTCGCGGCGATCGGCGATGGTCAGTGGGCCGCGCTGTGCCAGGCGACCGGTGTCACCGACCCTGACGACCGGGGCGACGCGGAGCGCCGCCTCGAG